>JAYUUP010000001.1:0-6627 GCA_043754825.1 bacterium
AGCGTAACTGCCATCATCCTCGGATTTGCGCTGCAAAATGTACTTGCCGATATTTTTAGCTCATTTTCACTCTATCTCGATCAGCCATTTCGAGTTGGAGACACTATCAAAGTTGGCAACGAAACTGGCAAAGTGCTCTCGATTGGCTTCAAGACAACCCGCCTCAAAACACTGCACGGTGAAGAACTGACAATTTCCAACTCGGAACTCACCAAAGTACAAATTAAAAACCTCGAGCGCCTCAAAAAACGCCGTGTCGAGATTATGGTCGAGCTGTCCAAAAAAGTCGATTTTGCCAAAGTAAGCCAATTTCCTACATTGAGCCAACAATGCATTGCACCTTACAAAGAACTGCAATATGAACTCTGCAATCTCATGCAAATCAACGAAAAGTCATATCAGTATCTGCTCGCCTACAACGTCCTCACACCAAGCTACAAACGCCACCACGAACTAAAAGAGCTGCTGCTGACTGACTTGATAACGACTTGTCAAAAAAATAGCGTCGAGATAGTGAGTGCCGTTTAATGACAATAATTTCCTTGAATTGAATTGATAACAGTATTATGTTATATTGGTCGTCCTTAGGCTTAAGGATCTAGAGCCTATTCCTTTATCGTTGAAAGGAGTGAAGTAATACAGGCTAAACATATGTGCGCCCTCTTTTGACCTATTGTATTTTCCTCAGAATAGTCAGGACAAAAATGAATGAAGTTTGTGAAGAGAGAACAGGCATTAGAGTACAGCAACCCTAGCCCAGGATTGCATCGCCCTTCGCAATGACAAGCAACTGATTAAGTAATCGACTTGATTTTTTTCTTACTCCTCGACGTCTTTTTTGACCCTTATCAGCATACGCTCAGTTTTTTCTACGATCTCCTCGAGTGATTTGATGCGATGCAAGATTTCGAGCTCGCGGCGGCGCTCAGAGCTATTGCGCATCTGCATGATGCTACTCGACACTAAACCCGTAAATGTCACAAACAGCGAGATCCCTGCAAACATCAGCAGTACCGTGATCAAGCGACCTCCGATACTCACCGGATAGTGGTCACCGTAACCGATCGTTGTAATCGTCGAAAATGACCACCAGATAGCATCTCCAAAGTTTCGGATATTGGACTCTGGGTGCATCTGCTCAAAGTATAGCACTCCACTCGACGAGAGCGTGATTAGCAGTGAGATCGCCAGGATAGTATACGCAGCAAGCCAACGGGTTCTAGTACGACGAACAAGATTGAGCATAATTTTTGTTTTTGTAATATCATTAGTATAAATCAGAATATTGCTTTGAGCAACTCAGCTATTTTGAGGCACAAAAAAACCTCCCGAAGGAGGAAATTTGGAAAATAATTATTTAACTATTTCGCATTAATTGTTCCGTCAGAAGTATTGGTAGCCTTAGCACCAGTAAGTCCTCCGATAAATTGGACAAGAAGTTGTACAATCACATAAGCAAGCAATATGATAACTAAACCAATTACTGCGTTTCGTACGTTTTCTTTTCCAGACTTTTCGTTACCTGAAAGCCATTGAAATGCTCCGATTACGATAAATATAACAGCTGCTGAAATACCAATGAAGGTTACAATATTTACAATGTTCTGGATCAATTTTTGCGTTTCATCAGCAGTGAATCCTTTATCCTTTCCTACGGCTGTAAGTGGATCGGTATAAGCTGCAGCTGCAAATGAGTCTACGGTTCCAGTGTTACCTGCGAGTGCAAGTGTGCCGACTAAAAGCAGAGCTGGTACTGCTAAGAGTCCGAGAATTTTCTTTATTTGTGAAAACATAGTTGTTTTTTACGTAGCTAAAGTATATACACTATTTTTATAGTGTGCAAGTATTTTTTTTAAAGCAATTGGTTTTAACGGTTATTTATCCATTGACATCTATATATTTTTTGTTCACTTTTACTAGTAATTACCAATGATTTCTCCAAAATTTACTCCTAATCAAAATCGACTACTCGAAGCCGCAAAATTTGGTAGTTTATATGATATTATTGTATATATTCCGGAAAAATTAGTGCATTTTTTACCACTTGAACGGGCGTTTTCATATATCCAAATCGGTGAAATTGATACTAAACCCCAATTTCGTGGTGCTGCCACCCTCATGCAGATAGAAAAGCGATTTAGCGGGCGGATGTATCTGGTATTGCACTGGAAAACGAAATCTGGACTACGTTTTAGTACGTTTTTGTTTTCGGTTGCTCGATTTACGCTAGCTGCACTCACAGAAAATGAGGTATATCTGGTGACTATCCAAAAATCTAAAAAAGAGTTTTTCAATCTGGTTACATACAAAAAATATACTGATAATGCTGCTGCTTTGCCGGATTTGTTGCCGGTGTATGGGTCACGTGGCATGCTCACCAGCAGTGTATTTAGTGCATTGATTCGCAGACTTACCCCCGCTGACTTTTACCTCAACTTGATCGGGCTCGTGCCACCAAACGATCCTCAACTGCCACAATTGCTAGACCTACGACCTATACACTTTCCTAGTACTGAGCACAATTTTGAGATGGCTCGCGCTCAGTGGTTTACGTTTCAATCATATTTATCACTCACAGTGGCCAAGGCATTTTCTCAGCAACAACACGAGGCATTTGCAGTAGCTGCCCGCCGAGACGATGCATTTGTGGAGTCAGTGATAGCGCAATTACCTTATGCTTTATCTGAAAGCCAAAAAAAGGCAATTTGGCAAATTTACGGGTCAATATCAAATTGAATTGATAAAAAAATTACCTCAAAGGAAAAAATATTAAAAATGGTGTCAGTGGGCAGAATTGAACTGCCGACCTTGGGCTTATGAGTCCCACGCTCTAACCAACTGAGCTACACTGACGATATGTTCAGTAGTATGCAGCAAAAACAACTTTGTCAACCCTACCCGATGAGTGTGACGGCGTATTGCTGAGGGGAAAGCGGGAGTCTGAGTGTGACAGTATTTGCAGTGGCGTGGCGGATTGCAGGCGAGCACAGATCACCCGTGTTGGTGTCAAGTACCGTGATGTGAAATCCAAACGCATCACCTAGACCTAGATTGTGGTGGATAGTCACGAGTCCATCTTGCTCGCAGAGTATCTTTGAAGTGAACTTTTTGAGGGATTGAGCGATAACTACATCGCCGTGTTCATCAATACCGAGAACTGGGACAGATTGGGCTGCAGGTGCTCGCGCCAGACGAGTGAGGCGCAACCCCGATTGGCCTTTGGATTTACCGATAATTTCAAGGCTGTTTTGTGGACGCGCAGTACCAATACCGATTGCGGTACCAATTACGAGTGTGTCATCAGCTACTGACTCACCAATGTACTTTGATCCTACTGACACACCATTTTTGAGTGAAATCTTGACCGGAACTGGGCTAATACTAGCGTCGAGTCCAAACTCAATTCCCCGATACGATGCCGATTGAGTAGGAAATGACACAAAGCTCATAATTGAACCCATGAGCGCAGTGTCATCCAGTGAATTGCGCCAGACGTGCCCATCAAAACGTAGCGTCTCGCCTTTTCGCGGTGCCTCCACGATAGTATTTTTGAGCTCATCGATTCCAATTTGCCGTCTCAAGTCAGCCCGCAATACCTGCTCTGTACTGGTAGAAAGATTGAGGATACCTGTTTCGACTGAGATTGACTCCACTTTAGAGATGGTGCGATTTTGCCACTCACACGCTTCAGTATTGAATGCAAGCACTTGTCCATCTACGGGAAATCCACTGATGGCGACATCTACGGCGTCCTCCAATGTAAAATCTGCTTGGTTAATCGTCTCTGGTTCTAATACTGAAATTATTGGTTTTGGTGTGTTTTCTTTGAGTTGGCGAAGTTTTTCGAGTCCATCGAGTGGTTTGTTGGTCCAGGAACGCTGTGTCTCATCATATATTAGAGCATCGCCGTGCTTTGGCGGCTGATCAATCGTGACATTTGACAGTTCGTCGAGTGAAGCTGGCTCTACCTTGAGGTCGATAGTGTGCGTTTTCTCCTCGAGCTGAATAGAGTTATCGCTGGATTCGAGCGTTCTGAGTTGTACTGTCGTAGCCTCTGGTGCGCGTGGAATAACAATCCGAGCTGTAAAATCCTGCGTTTCTTGCACTTCAGCTATTTTTTGGGTGGCGTTTTCAATGTTGAAGACTGCTTGGGAAAGTGTGTCGAGAGCTTGCTCAACGTTGGTAACGAGTACTTTTCCAATTTGGCGATGATAGCTAAGTCCATCGAGTGAAATGGGTCGTTTTTCTTGAATATTACTCGATTTTTTAGGTGTAGTTGCTACACGTATATCCATAGAAACACTCGGTCTTGAGGCAATCACCAGCGTCATTTGATATTTTTGTACAGCGTATACCAAGAGTCGTCAAGCGCAAATTTTACTGCAGTTCGTATTGTCTCAGCAGATTTATAGCGACGTCTTGAGCGGCAGTTTTGAGGCTTGAGTCAGCACCGATTGCCTTGATGTAGCAAGTCTGAATATCATTTTTGAACTTAAACTGAGTTTTGCATGCGGCGACATATTGGCTTTCGAGAGCAGTTTGCGTCGCTGATGGGATAGAATTTTGGAGCAAAATCACATTGTCGCGCACCATACCAAAGACTCGTACTGTGACCGCACGTTTTTCAGTATCAGTACCGTCGACGCCGTATAACACGCGGATTTTTTGGAGTTTTCCAGATTGTACGCTATCAAGCTCACCAACAGTACGAGATTTGGTGCGCTGTTCATTGACGTCAAATGCTTGCAAAACTACTGATTCGTCACCCAGGGGTTCGGTTTTTGTAAACTGCGCATCGCGTGCTAAAAATTTGCGAACATAGTCGACATACACGTCATTTTGGATGGCTTGTGGTGAGTTTAAAAAGAGATTATTTACTATTTGGACACCAGTTTTTTCCTTATCTTTGGAGATATAGGATACTACACCTGGTGGGATAGAGTTGGTTTTATAATAACTACCAACTACAAATCGCTGCAAGTCAGCTGACTGAGTAGAAAAATAGGTAATTTGGTTATTTTTTGCAGCAGCCTTTTCTTGCTCCGAGAGTACCTTTTGATAATCCTCGACGGAATAACTTGCGGTAAACACTTGATTATTTTGTTTACAAATCTGAGTCACGCCAAAACTCACAATCTCGCCCTTGGTATTTTTGCACTGATCAAATGACGTATAAACCGATGTTTGCTGTTGGTTTATGGTAGTTTTGCTAAATTTTGGGAGCAATGCAAAGAAAAATCCGGCCAAGCTAATGATTAGAAATAAAACTGCGGCTAGTCCTACGATCACCGATGGGTTAAGCAATCCCCGCAGACGATCAACGACACTAGTTTGTGGCGCAGTATAGTTGCCCGAAGCGTCATATGGATCTTGAGCTTGATAGACATCACCATATTGATTGTCGATAGCAAAATCACTGCTGATTGGAGCAGTTTGTACGTCAGTTGGGTTCGTATAATCAACGGGAGTTATCTCACCGGTAAAGTCAAATGCAGGAGCGGTAGCTAGAGGAGCAGCTTGAGTCACGGGTACACTAAACCCTGGATTGTCCATGGGCATAGGAGGGGAAATTTGTACAGAAGATGGCAAAACTGGTTGGATAGATGGTGGGAGAATCTGTGTAGATTGTGGCAGCGCAATATCAATAGCAGGAACTGAAATTTGAGGTGAGGCTACGGCTGAGATTGGTACAGGATTTGGCGCAGCAACTATCTTGGATTTCATCTGAGCCAAGCGAGATCGAGCGTCTGTTGGCGCAGAAGGTTTGGCATTTAGTGATGCAGATGACGGCGTAGTGTCAGCCATTTGTAAAACAGTATACTCGATAAAACAATTTTTGTGAAGGTTTTTTTAGTATGTGTTGCACAAATTGACAGGAGCACAAAATAATGGTTTGATTGAGATATAAATCACCATGCCACAATTATCCAAAGATGTAGTACAGGTCAATACAATCCGGTCATTTTTGGCATCAAATGTCGATACGCTACTCGAGACCGTTTCTCAACTCAAATCTCTAGCAACTGCAGACACTTCGAGCGACGATTTGTTTGGCTTGGGCGATGTTGCTGAGCGAAAAAAACAGATTGAATGGCGGACCCAGTTTGAGACCAAATCGCTGTTTGAAGTACTTATTAGTGAAAAAAACTCACTCGGGCTTTATGTTTCCGGAAATCCACTGAGCGCGTACCTCCCGTTGTCGCATGCAGTCACCGAAATGCTCGGGCGTGAGGACTTGCATTTAGTGATTATTGATAAAATCCGCAAGATATTCACTCGTTCCAACGTCATGATGTTTGCCCTTCAAATCACGGTTGCTGGCGCCGAGACCGAATATGAAGGTATTGTATTTCCAAAAAGAGCACCATTTTTATCGTCAAAACTGCAGGAAAAACAAATTATGTGGGTACGGGGCAATATCTTAGATAGCAAAAAGCGCGATGCCAGAGCCAAGCAAGTTGCTGAAGGCGCAGACTCTGAAGAATACGAAGAGTTGCCCAAAATTGCCTTTGAGGATGCCTGTTTG
The DNA here is from genome assembly GCA_043754825.1 of bacterium. Classification (GTDB taxonomy): domain Bacteria; phylum Patescibacteriota; class JACMRA01; order JACMRA01; family JACMRA01; genus JAYUUP01. Next base: position 6,527 of record JAYUUP010000001.1, read on the forward strand.
CTCACTGAAAATCCTCTTAATATGTATGAAGGTGATGAGGTTAGCATCGCTATGAACCGCAAAAGTTTGCTCAATGCAGTACCGTGGGACAAACTTGCTGC
>JAYUUP010000002.1:0-6543 GCA_043754825.1 bacterium
AAAAACTCAAACGCCTCGAGGATGTTCAGGAAAACGACCTTCTCAAAGTAAAAATGCAGGAGTACATCATTTATATCCAGCAAATGATCCAGCAAATCAACATCATGAGCAAACAATTTTACGTGATTGTCGGCTATGAGGTAGATAAAATTTCCAATGATGTACTCGGCGGAGTCTTCAAACAGTTCAACAGCGTCAAATATATTCGCGAGGAAGAGGATGCATTTCGCACACACAAAGCAGCCCTTGCCGCACGTACTGAAACAGTGGCGAGTCAGCTTCGGACCCTAGAACTCAAAGTAAATTTGCTTAAGACCGACCAGCTTATCGCACTCATGTACAACTGCTACAATCCTGATACACTCGAGTCTATCCGCATCAACGATATTGACGCACTTGATTTAGAGGATTATGCGCACTCCGATCAAATAGGGCAAAAAAAACCAGCGTACTAGTCGTTTAGTGAATTGCTTTTTCTATTTCGTTGATATTGAGCTCTACGTCGGTTTCGCGATCAAAGATATTGAGGAGTACGTTTACTCTTAGATTTTCATTGTCGATACCACTGATTTTACCCGTCATATCTTTAAATGGCCCATCGTTTACCTTTACGAGGTCTCCAAGGTTGTAGTTAATTTTAAGTGTTTTATGACCTGAGTCCTCACTTTTTTGCAGTTTTGCCTTGAGCTCTTCGACATATCCATCCTCCAGTGGAATTACTGTATCACCAGTACCAGCAATTTTAGAAACATACTGAGTATTTTGGATCAAAAATGCAGTCTCTTTGTTGTAGTACATGTATACATAAAGGTATCCTGGATATACCTTTTCGTCCTTGGCAACGGCTTGTTTTTTTGTATTGAATTTTATAACTTTTTTGGTTGGAATAAAAATATCGATAATCTTTTTTTCTAGTCCTAAATTGCTAATTTTTTGCCCCAGTACACGTTTTACAACATCTTCAAATCCAACGTAGGTTTGCACGATGTACCAATGCGGTTTGGTTTCAAGATCAAAAATGGATGGATTCATAGAATAAAATTATTTGCGGAAGAAAAAGCGGTTTTCAAGCTGTTTAGAGCAGGTTTCTGAACTGGTGGTAGTGCGACACTGGATGTACTCGACCGAATCTTGAAACACCTTATCAAACAACCCCATTACCATCGAAAGTACAATCGTGAACACAAGCACGACTGCTGACCACGATGTTGTGTAGCGAAGTGATGGCCATTGGACTTTTTTTAGTTCGATGATGGTAGACCCAAGAAATCCTACTTTTTTGAACTTCTTTGGCTTTGGTGTCAATTCAGGAGAAGTTGGATTTGGTATCGCTACAGTATTTCCTGCAATCTGAGCGTCAGCTAAGCTGTCTTTGGTTTGAATGATGGACATTCTAGATATATGATTACTAGCTGTATAGTTCATCTAAGTTTTGGTGGCTTGTCAAGTTTGCAAACCTTTGAAACAGGGTATCTATGCAAATCTCGCTGATGGTATTTTCGGTGCTCGCTAAAACTCTTTCCTGGGGATCTCGCCTCACCGGTCAGGGTAGCGGAACCAGTATTTCTGGATATATGGTGGAGCGCTACGCTAAGTCAATCTTATCACACCTAAAGGGAAAGTATGAAAAAGTGATTTATGTTACCGGCACCAACGGCAAAACAACTACCACTACTACTTTGTATAAAATGCTGCGAGCTCAGGGACTTTCCGTCTGCACAAATCTTGGTGGCGCCAATATATTTCGGGGTATTTCAGGAGCTATACTCAAAGATCTCGACAATACCGGACGTCCAAAATCTCGTATATTGCTGATGGAGGTGGAGGAGGCTACATTACCTCATATCATGCAGTATATCCCCGCTTCAGATTTGGTACTGCTCAATGTATTTCGTGATCAGCTTGATGTCTATGGTGAGCTTGATACGACGGTACGATACTTTTCGCAAGCTCTTACACTCGCTTCAAATGTGCACGTCTGGATCAATGGTGATGACGCATTGTTGATGCAAAGTATCACTCGATTTGCTGGTCAAAGCACTGTATTTACCACTAAAAATGCGGATGTTAGTATTTATGAGCGTATAAAAAGTAGTCAAAAACGCAAATCGGATGTGATTATTACCTACGAAAAAAATGTACTTTCACTCAAAACTGGACGCACAAAAATATTGTCTCTTTTGCGTCCAAATCTTGAAGCCTACAATATCCAAAATATCGCGGTAGCAGCACTTATAGCCAAAGATTGCGGGGCTACATCACTCCAGATTCAAGAGGCTCTCAATACATTTCACGGAGTGTTTGGACGTGGAGAGAAAATCACTATTGGTGCGAGCACTCTGTGGTTGTATCTTATCAAAAACCCTGCTGGTACACAAAGCGTACTCACAGAACTTACCACAAGAACAACTTCATTTGAGCTAGTATTTGCTATAAACGATTCAATTGCTGATGGCAAAGACGTATCCTGGCTGTGGGATGTGCCATTTGAAACGTTGCTACCGCGGTTAACAGTTACTCAATATGCGGTACTTGGAACGCGGCGACTCGATATGCTGCTTCGACTCAAGCACGCACACGTAGCCCATGATCTCAACACCCAAATCGATGATATTTCGATGCTTCAGTTTATAGAGGGTGTCGCGGCAAATTCAGAGAATCGTCAGATTGTAGTGCTTGCGACCTACACTGCCATGCGCCAATTTCGTACATTACTTGGCACTAAAACCACTCTTCATCCTATTGATCAAGTCTAGTCTTGACAAAACCCTGATTTGGCGCCAGACTGCTCGTTAGGATTATGTCACAAACAACTACCGTAAACCAGCCTACCATGGACGATTTGCTCAAGCGCGTCGGAGGCGAAAAAGAATTAGAGATTACAGATCGAGTCTCAGGAAAAATTATTTACATCACCAAAAGCGAAGTGATTTTGGACATCGACAATGTGGGCCTCGGCTTGGTACGCGGCAAAGAACTCTACAATGACGAGTATGTAGCTTTACTCAAAGAAGGAGAGACGGTTGAGGCAGTAGTACTCGATCTTGACAATGAACGTGGTATGCTCGAGCTGTCATTTCGAGCTGTAGGACGCGATAAAATTTGGTCTGAGCTTACCAAAGCACACGAAGAAAAAAATACGATCGAAGCCAAAATTCGCGATGTCAATCGAGGTGGTTTTTTGGTCAAGGTACAAGGAGTATACGGTTTTTTACCAGCATCTCTTTTGGCTCCTGCACACGCTATCAAACAAGCAACTGGAGTTGAAGCCAACAACTTGCTCAATCAAATGAAGCGATATGTTGGACAAACATTCAACGTTAAAGTGCTCAGCATGAACGAAGAATCAGACACAGTAGTTGTCTCAGAAAAGGCAGTTTCAGACGAAATAAACGCGGTTAAACTCTCCAAATACAAAATCGGGGATGTCGTACACGGTACTGTCGTTGGTGTCGTTGACTTTGGTATCTTTGTCCGATTTGATAGTGATCTCGAAGGTTTAGTACATATCTCAGAAATTGCTTGGCGCAAGATCGATAAAACACACAATGAGTACAAAATTGGTGATGCAGTTAGCGCGCGGATTATTGAAATCGACGGCGACAACCGTATTAACCTCTCAATCAAGCAAACACTCGAAAATCCATGGGTCAAATTTGCTAAAAAGACCAAGGTTGGCGACGCGTTTGTCGGATCAGTGCAAAAAATAACCTCATTTGGTGTACTTGTTTCCAACGAAGATGAAATCCAAGGGCTGTGCCATATTTCACAGCTTCAAATTGACGCTATCGATAACCCAGCAAAACTTCACGATATCGCCAAAATCGGTGAGAAAATTGAGTTTAAAGTACTTGCACTCGAAGCCAATGAAAAGTTGTATTTGACCAAACTTCCACTCGATATCGCTGAGCAGCGCCATAACGAAAACAAGCAGCGTGAAGAGGCTGCACTCAAAGAGGTGCAACAGGTATCAGAAGTAGCAGTATAACCTTGTAGTATTGAGAGGTGTTTACTAGATCAATGTAATGTATGGCGCAAAAAAAATCATCTGCAGTGAAAAAAATAGATTTTATCAATCTAAGTCGTGCCGCGGTAAAAAATAGCAGCGCTCAAATTGATACAAATTTTAACAATGAGAAAAAGCTAACTACGACAGTATTGTCTACTAGCATAGTGCTAATCGACAAAATTCCACTCAAAGAAAAAAAATCAGCGTTTCGCTTGCCAAATTTTCTCAATCGCTCTACAATCGCACGCAACCCCTCATTTCCTATGAATCAGCCAACCCAGTCACCCTCTGACTCGTTTTTTTCACAGTACCAGTCTACTGCAACTACAACAAAAAAAGGCACATTCAATACTTATTTTCAACAACAAGTACAAAATAGCGACTCAAAGAGTGTCAAAATCTTAGTGTTACTAGGAGTTAGTTTGTGTAGTTTTTTAGCATTAGTAATCCAATCGGGTGATATCCTCAACGTAAACCTGCCACTACTTCTGACAACTATCGTGGTATTTTTAGCGACCACAACACTGGGTGGATTGTTGGCACAGAGTAAAACTCTCCCGATTTGGGTGGCACTTATTGCATATATCTTGGCTGCCTTGGTGCATTTTTTAGTGATTGGCTCCCTCAACCCGGTAAGCGGCATTGTTTTGGCGGTGGCTGCAGTAATCATTTATCAGTCATTTCGCGAGACCAACAAAAACCTCGTAGCTAGCAGAATAATTTATATAAACGGTATCACGAAATCAAGCTTATCCTTGCTTGAACTCATGGTAATTTTAGTGATTGGTGCTGGATTATTTTCGACAATTTTACATATTGGTTCACCTCAGTTTGTCTCACAGTCATTATTTGATCAACCAACAGTACGATCTGCGCTTGTAAATGAAAGTGGTGGAGTGCTGCAAAAAGCACTCGAGGCTAGTGGTATCGTGACGCTACCAAAATTTGAATCAGAGTATGCTGCAATTGAAACTAATAAAGGAAAAAAACCGACAATCAGGGAGCTGATGATTTGGACAGATTATGATTCAATTGCAAAAAACATATTAAACGATCAAGATATCAAAAAAAATAAAATAATTACATTCGGCAAAAGTAATGATGAACAGTTAGTATTACAAAATCAAACAATCAACAATAAATTAGCATCTGTATTTGCCGAACGCTACGAGTCTACTAAACTCACTTTGGAAAGCCCAGTAACCACTGAAAACTACACGACATTTATGCAGAAAAAAGCCTACAACACCGTCAGTGAGTTTGAACAAGGGCAAGCATCCACTCCGACAAATGTTAGTTTTCTCAAAGTAATCCCAAAATCATTGCTGATTGCGAGTTTATTTAGTTTATTATTGATTGGATTTTTGTTTGTAGTGCGCACATTAATCAAATTTATCACCAACTTAATTGAGTTTTTCACTGGTTTGACGCTTCGAGTAATTTTGTGGGAATTGCTAAAAGTTATGGGAGTCGTCAAAGTAGAAGTCGCCCAAGTCGAAGCCGAAGTAATTGTATTGTAATATATGAACATCAGCCTCACTCCTACTATTTTAGATATCCATACTCTGTATCGTCAGGGTTCAAGTGTCAAAGAAGTGACTAGCTTTTTTCTCGAGCGTATCGAGTCTCTCAACCCAACTATCGGAGCGTTTGTCAAAGTACACGCTGCATTTGCACTTAATCAAGCTACATTTTTGGATTCGCTCCTCTCTAGTGCTGACCTCGATACAATACTTGTTGATAAACCACTTTTTGGAATTCCATTTGCACTCAAAGACAATATATTGGTTGAGAGTTTACCAGCTCAAAGCGCCTCAAAAATACTCGAGGGATTTATCGCACCATATTCCTCAGATGTGTATGAACTACTGCATGAGGCAGGAGGTGTGATGCTAGGGCAGACCAATATGGATGAGTTTGCATTTGGTTCGAGTACCGAATACTCAAGCTACGATACCGTCACTAAAAATCCACACGATCTCTCCAGAGTACCAGGCGGTACCAGCGGAGGAAGCGCAGCGGCAGTTGCAGCAGGGATGATAGTGTTTGCAATCGGTACTGACACCGGAGGATCGGTGCGTCAACCCGCTTCATTTTGCGGAGTAGTAGGAGTACGCCCCACCTATGGACTTATCTCGCGATATGGAATTATGGCATCTGCGAGCTCATTTGATCAGCCTGGAGTATTTAGTCAGGATCTATTGGAAAACCAACATATTTTAAAAATATTAGGAGTAGGTTCCAAGCGTGATGACACCGCACTCAGCGTTAAAAATAACAATCTTGTACCTAATAAAATACTTAAAATCGGTCTACCGGCTGAGTTTTTTGGTGACGCACTCGATCCCAAAATTCGCGCACTCATCGATGAAAAATTGACTCAATTTACCCACGTTCATAATGCCCAGTTCGTTCCGGTTTCCCTCCCCTCTACGGACTACAATGTAGCTGCATACTATATACTCATGGCAGTCGAGGCATCCTCAAATCTCGAGCGATATGATGGCGTACGCTTTGGAAATACGCAACCAGGG
>JAYUUP010000003.1:0-6473 GCA_043754825.1 bacterium
TTGCAAAAACAGTATGGGTCTAATCCAGGCGATTTGATAGTATCGGTTAGTGCAGGCGCAGGAAGAGAGTATTTTGTATTTGAACGTGAAATTGAGGCATATCCAAAGACTTATTATCTAAGATTGCCAGCGTATTCATATCTTCATACTAAAAAACCTATGCCGCAGTGGCGTTGGCAAAAGTTGCGAGATGGCGAGGAAAAATTTGTATACATTCCACTAATGCGTCAATATATTGTAGATCAATTGCTCGCGTCTGGAGTGCGATCATCACATATTGAGGCATCAATAGTTGATACTATAATCGATCCAAACTTTAACTCATTTCGTCGAGATGGAGTAAGTGAAGCATATCCGCCAAAGCATGGTCTTAGTACAGGATTTATCGGCATGATTGAACCATAATAATCAACCAGGTGTAGTAGCCTGGTTTTTTTGTGATATTATTTGACAATACTTATGTATACACCAACGATTTAGCATAATTATGTACGAATTGTTTGTGGCGATACTGGCTGGATTGGTGCAGGGTTTGGCAGAGTTTATCCCAGTTTCGTCTTCGGGGCATCTGTATATATTTTCAAAACTTATCACTGGAGGGCGAGATTTAGGTATTTTGGCTACAAATATTATTTCACTTGGGACAACGGCTGCGCTCATCCAGTACTTTTGGCAGGATATCCAAGGATATATTATCCGTATTAAACATGTCATCACCAACCCTATCGAGAGAGGTGAGTTTATGAGAAATTTACGTGGTAAAACTGATAGTATCCACTGGTCGAGTGATATCACTATTGTCGGTTCAGTTATTGCAACTATACCTATTTCGATTGTCTATGTGTTGTTTTCGAAGACGGTAGAGCATACGTTGCGGACTTCCTTTTTTATCGGACTTGGCTTTATTGTCGGGGCGCTATTTTTGGCTGCCACCGAGTTTTACTACAACATCGCTCTCAAACGAAGTAATGCCAACAAGCCGTTCGGACTAGGGCAGTTTTTAATGCTCGGTATATTTCAGACGTTGTCACTATTGCCAGGAATGTCACGATCGGGCTCGACGATGATTGGAGGATTTTTGACAGGCAGGGATCGGGCGACGATTATCCGCAATGTATTTTTTATCAGTGTGCCAGCGTTTATCATCGCAGGATTGGTGAGTATCCTCAAAATTGTGAGCACTTCAGAAAAAGTTAGTTTTTTGCCGCAAGGTGACCTCGTAATCTCGCAAGATGTGATATTATTTTCGGTGGTTTCGTTGCTGGTCAGTGCGGTAATTGCGTATTTTTCAGGACTGCTGGTACTGCGTTGGTTGCTCGGTTTTTTGACTCGCCAGTCCAATGCCGTATTTATCGGATATCGGATTATTATGGGAGTTATATTGCTTACCGCGGCATTTTTAGGCTGGTAAACCCAAAAAAATACCCCCCGATTGTCGAGGGTTTGATGAGCGTTAGAAGGCGAATGTTGTCACTACAATATTTTTTTTGGCACAAAATCTGTCTGTAGATTCTGGGCCTGAGGAAATTGCGCCGACGACTGCCCACTGTGAAAATCCAATTTGGCTAAATAATGCACCACCACTGCTACCGGGGCAAATGCCGTAGTCAGAAGTTGTAGTGATAATTGCTAGATTTGTCGGTTGAAGCGCCACTTTTTTCCAGGAATGACAGTCACCATTTGGATCTGAAAATGGATCAACTGCAAACAGTGGTGAATAATTTCCTACGTAGCAATTTTTATTGGCAATATCTGGAACTAAAATTGATCGATATGCTTTATCGGCCATTTCGGTGCGAGTAATGTTAGTAGTTTTTTTATCAATCACTACTGGCAAAAATTTCAGTAAAGTACCATCAAAATAAAAGAGTGGATTCGAAGTGCTTGTCAGAGAAATAGTGGGGACAATCAATTTTTTTTGAGCGATTTTTTCTTGTATTTTTGACAGTGCTTTCGGTTCGATTTCTTGCATCATGATTGAGTCGCCACTGGTGGTGTTCTCGGGGGTGACTGGCAGCCACTTTTTACTGTCAAAGATGGTATCGTTGATCAAGGCTGTGTAGATTATCCAATCAGTTCTTTGATGCTGGTTATCGTAGGCATAGGCAATGTGTCGAATGGTAAACAACGCGGGCTTTTTAGTAACTGGCGATATAGCAATCCATCCTTCACCTCTGATATATTGACCTTCATCTACCTTTGCAATAAAATACAAAGTAAACAAAGCTGGACTTGATGAGCGAGAAATCTTTTCGTACCGAGTTTGCTGTAAATAGTTCGGAAACAGCAAGCGTTGCTCAAAAGTGAGCGCTGCGGCAAGCGTGTGTGAGCCAACGAACCATAGCAACAGTACATACAGCATGTTTTTCATGTATTCCTCCGTTATTCTCTGAGTGAGAATGGTGCCAAAGTAGCATATATTTTATAGTTTGGCAATCGTTGACGAAATGACTGACTTATGAAACTATTGCTACATAAATCACAAAAATATGGGTGTTGAGAAAAAATATAGTATCTTGCTTTACTACAAATATGTAACGGTTGCAGATCCAGAGGAGGTTCGAGTAACACAACGTAAGATTTGCGAAAAATTGGGGTTGATGGGGCGGATTTTGATTGCTGAAGAGGGTATCAATGGTACTGTGGAGGGTACAACTGATGCCTGTAGAGAGTACGTCGCGTATATGCAGGCAGATGCACGATTTGCAGAGGTAGATTTTAAGTGGAGTGAAGGCACAGGAACTGCATTTCCCCGATTGAGTATTCGGGTGCGACCTGAGATTGTCACTACCGGATTGGTGGATAAAGATGTGGGTCCACTACATGCCAAAACAGGTAAATATCTGACAGCTGAGGAGCTGTATGAGTGGTATGAGCAGGGGCGAGAGTTTTATATCGTGGACATGCGCAATGACTATGAGTACGACGTAGGACATTTTCGTGGGTCGCTGTTTCCGGAGGGGCTGTATCACTTTCGCGACTTGCCAAAAAACGTCGAAAAAATAGCACACTTGCGTGGCAAAACAGTAGTAGGAGTCTGCACGGGTGGAGTGCGTTGCGAAACAGCATCGGGACTACTTCTCAAGTATGGATTTGAAGATGTATATCAGCTGCACAATGGCATGCACACCTTTATCGCTAAATTTCCCAATACTTATTTTGAGGGAAAATTATATGTGTTTGATGGGCGCGAGACATGGGCATTTGCAGCTGATTTGCCAGGGCACCAGGTGATTGGACGATGCCGAGTGTGTAAAATAGAATCAGAACATCTGATCAATTGGAATGACGAAACTGGTATACGAAAATACGGCATAGTGTGCGAAAATTGTTGTGCAGAGGGAAAAGTAACTTTGCAAGCAGGGTATAGAAGGCTCAACAGTGAAGTAAATAAAATTGTGTAAAGTGCGCAAAATGTCATTGTAAAAGAAATATTGCCATAAACATCTGAGTTTTAGATTGTCCTGTCACTCACATTTCTCCCGATAACATTACTATTTTATTACAATCTTAAAAAAAGTTGCACAGAGTAAAAATATGCGATATAATACATATGTTTACCCAAAACAAACACAAATATGTTCCAAAACTTCCGCCAAACCCATGGCAGTAGTGAGGAAAATACAGCATTTAAGCGTGCTGGCACTTCCTCAACAACTCACGCGCATCATAGAGGTGGTCAGATCGCGCGTGCCAAAGAAATGCTGCATCCCGTTCACACGATCCACAGAGTCGCACATATTTTGATGGTTACCGCACTATTTTTGGGGGTTGCGGCGCTCTCAGTGAGTATCAAAGATATCCAGAAAACGCAGGTCAGTGCAGCGGGAAACCATACGCTTTCGGTGTATGCCACTCACGAATCACTGCCAGGTACCACTTCTCAAGTCGGCGCAAAGTTTGTAGATAAAACCTATTTTGATACGCTCGCTCCCGGAACTGATCCAAACACGCTCTCTACATTTGGAACCTATGGTGGCGTCGCTGCTACTCCAGATAACGCGGGTATCGGCAGCGCATTTTATAACAACTCGACAATTCCTGAAAAAACCAACCGTACCATCAAACTCATAGCTCCGCTGACCAATATCGCAACCGGTGAGGTATTTTATGGCTGGCGAACCGATGCTACAAATATAAATACGGCGCGCTGCGATGCCGATGAAGATAACTACGATGCAAATTGGCAAAAAACTACCAATAATGGGGGAACTGCAGTTCCTGATGGCATCAAAGAAACCTGTGTTATAAACTTTACTGTGGAGGACGCTGCGCAAACCAAGTACCCAAGCGCAGTATATGCCACCAACAATCGCTTGTTTGTATCCACGGGTGCTTTTAACTATGGCGTAAACCAAATCCAAAATCAGAAAATTATTGATAAATCTTACTATGATACACTACCTGCGGGGACTGATCCGCTGACACTTTCGACATTTGGGACTTATGGCGGAGTTACTGCTACGTCAAATGGGGATGGGCTCGGGTCTTATCGATATGAAATCGCAGTACCAGCAAATCAGCGGTATATCTCGCTAGTTGCGCCCCTGACTCATACTCCAACCGGTGCATTTTTCTCACGCTGGCTCAATGACAACAACCTAGGAACAAATCGCTGTATACTCGAGGACAATTACAAAGCTGATTGGACACCCGGACAAGACGGGATTGCCGAAACGTGCAAAGTCGATTTTGGGCCAGAATACAATAAGGGTGCCATAAATTTCTATAGCTATGCTCAGTACGGCAAAAATACCTTACAATATATTTTATCAGGTGGAACAGTAGACAACCCACCAAACACCAGTAGTTTTACATTGATTGGTACGCGAGTAGTCGATAAAAGAGCACTTGATGCCGCGCCAAATGGTACCAATCCAGCAGCTTTAACCAATCTGGGGCAATTTGGATGTGATATCCAAGTGACGAGTGTTTACTCCCAGCCATTTCAAAGCTATTGCAATAAAGACCTGCCAGTTGGTGAGTATGTCATCAAAACTGTAGTTGGACAACTCAAAGACACGGTGAGTGGGCTGACATTTATCAACTGGGTTAACCATACCGCAGCCGCTACTGCCTGTGATTACCTGGAGGATAACTACGATACTACTTGGAACCGCACGACAAACAATGGTGGCATTGCAGCACCTGATGGCATTATGGATACCTGTATCAAAAAGATGAATGGCAGCGGGGGGGGTGTCACTACTCAAATCGAGCTATTTTTCGCACCTCAGAAAACCCGAGTATTTTCACAAACGACCGACCCAAATGATCTTAACTTTGGGCAAATCGATAGTGTCAAATTTTACTCTAAAGATCGCTACGATGCACTATATCCAACCGGCGGATCAAACCCAAACAACATGAATGACCCAAATTTTGGGCTAGGCGGCGGCATTACAAACCAATACTATGGGCCGCTGTATATTATGGAGCCGGGGTATAACTACTCGTTTACGCCCGCAGCTACCAAACTTTTAGCACCATTTGTCGCGACCAATGACACGGGATTTGCTTTCAAAGGCTGGACGGGGTGTAGCTCAACCGAGGACAATTACAACGGCATAAACTTTGATCCAAATACCAACAATGGTGGACTACTCGCGCCCGATGGAGTCGCGGAAACCTGTGTGATAAACTTTGGCGATGCCTACACGCATACGGTACGGGCAATCTATGGCGTCACCAGTATCAAAGTCATCGCAACCACTGAAAATCCGAACGATGTCAAAAAACTCCAACTCGATGGCACCCGCTATGCAAACTATGATGCATATGACTATAATTATGGTGGTAGTAACATCAACGATATGAGCTCTGATTATGGTTTTTTTAACTATTACGGTGGTATGGCATTTGGGATAGCGACAAGTTTAGATGCTACCGGATATTATTTTATACAGTCCAATCCAACAGCGGTCTCGGTAAAAGTGATGGCAGCGACATACGCCAAAAACGATCCCGAGTACAAGTTTATCGGGTGGAAACCGGGGAGTTGTACCAGCACCGAAGACAATCGCGACCAAACCTATCAACGCACCACAAACGCTGGTGGAACTGCTGTCCCCGATGGCATCGCTGAAACCTGTATTATAAACTACAGCGATGGATTGCAACACGAGGTGGTGGCGCTATACCGCACGACGAAACTCAGGATCACGGCGACCACTTTTGATCCACTCGATGTCAAGAAACTTGAGCTTGATAACACCCGGTACAGTAATTATGATTATTATGATACTAATTATGGTACCGCTGATATCAATAATTCATTTGGCTCAGATTTTAATTATCTTAATTATTATGGCGGATTTGGTATTGCTGCCAGTTTGGATACTACTGGATACTATTATGAACGGAGCCAAGCTACTGCAAATTATAAACTAATTGCGGCAAGTTCAGCAAAAAATGATCCGACGTATAGTTTTCGGGAGTGGAGTGGGTGTGGTCCGGCTGCCACAAATCTAGGC
>JAYUUP010000004.1:0-6461 GCA_043754825.1 bacterium
ACACAAGTAGGACCCGCAATTTGGGTTGCCCCAGCTGGACACGTAAATACTCCACAAGTGTTGGTAGCTGGATTATAAGTACCGTACCCAACATTACAGACACAGCTTGGGTGTAACGTTCCGGTAGAATTTGGAGGACACGCGGGGTTTATACAGGTGTGAGTCGTAAAATCATAAGATGTCGGTGGTGGACAAATACAAGTGATTGCAGGGGTAGTACCACTAAAAGTCGCGCCGATACTGGCACAGTCGAGTAGCTCTACATTTCCTTTGTTTATAATTTTTGTTCCGGCATTATCAAGGTGAGTACCACCCGTTTTTACTCCCTGAGTACCACCCACCGTTGGGATAAGCGTACACTGGAGGTTGGTAGCAGTGGTGAGTGTGCAGGCGTTGCCATTAGCAAGATATGGAGGATTGAATACGGTTCCATTGAGCCCTCCAACCGGAATCAAATATCCATTTCCCGTAGTATCGCCCGTCAGCGCAAAGTCACAGGTGTAGGTATTGCCAATAACCAACCGTTTGTTGGCACACTGTCCGATATTTGGTGAGCCAATCAGCGTTTTGCAGAGTCCGGCACTAGCATCCCAGGCCCAATTTAGATTTCCGGTAGCAGTACAATCAAGGGTAATAGTCACCGTTGCAGTCGAGGTCCCACCATTACCATCACTAATCGTATATGAAAATGTATCAGTGCCGATCGTACCTCCCAGCGGTTGATACTCGATGACCAATCCATTTTTACGGGCGACTCCAGAGAGCGAAGTTGGCGATCCAATAGTTGTTGGCGTCGCGATGCTCAACGTTTGATTTTCGGGATCGGTGTCATTGGTGAGGACAGAAAGTTGATTTGCAGCGAAAAGGGAGTTTGGCAGCAAAGTGTAGGTATTTATTACGGCATTTGGCGATCTATTTTGCACAGTCACGATATAATTTGCGACATTTGAAGTGCTTGGATAGGTATCATTTATAATGTAGGGAATTGTGAGAGTACCGATAAAATTGAGCGTGGGAACAACAGTGACTGTACGTCCATCTGCGGCAATGCTGACTGAGACAGTGTTTGGAAAACTAGTAGTAAATGGATATGATGGTACTGGCACTCCGGCAATTGAACTAATTTTCAAAAGGCTGTTAGCATCTTCGACATCGGTGTCGTTGAGTACTACATCGAGCGTTGCAGCAGTAGGTATACCGGTTACATTTGAAAAAATTGTGCTAGCGTCTCCATTTGCGATAGGCGGGTTGGTAAACAGTGGTGTTTGAGCCTGAGCAGTGGTGGCAGCCGGGGCATCTTGATAATTGACTGCGGCGGTGTTAACAATTGGATTTGGTACTGAGGCGATTGGTGAGTTTACTTGGACACGGAATTTGACTACCACTTCATTATCAGCACCTGGATTTATCGTCAATGGAGTTGGATCTGGCAATACAAGCCCTGCCACCTGTCCATTGGTTTGAATTTGAGCAGCAGTTACATACGGCATAGCACTACCAACATCGGTGGTTGCAGTACCATTGGTAATAGTGGTATTTGCAAAGTAACTAGTTCCGGTTGGGATCGCGTCCTGCAAAGTAGTGTTTGGCATGGACTGATTTCCGGTGTTTCGCAGTGTTATTTCATATTCCATGACATCTCCCGCGTTGACTGAGACTGCGCTATCTCGTGATCCGCCCAATCCTGTCGTAGCATTTGCACCATTGATGTGATACCAGTTTTTAGTGAGTATTGGAGTGGGGTTAACCAGTGGATAAGCACATGACGAGGCATCGACTGAGACATGCGATGGATTTGACCATACCAAGGTGGCACTCAACGTCTGTAAATTTAGTTTATACAAATCAAAACCGGTGCCAGGCGATGGATTAGTACTTCCTCCCACGTATAGCGAACCATCAGCCCCAAACGCCAACGAATTAGATAATAGAGTAGAAGCAATCCCCGTAACTTGACCAAGGTATGAGGCGACGGCAGTACTTAAATTGATAGCAAAAAATTGATTGCTGTTAGTAACAAAAAATGCTCGGTTACTGGAAGAGATTGCAATGTCTCCACCACCATCAGAGGCTACAGTAGCAGTGCTGTACGTAATGGGTGTGATGGAATTCAGTGCTGGAATAGTTCCAGTTGTAAAGCCAAATAAACTTCCTGTCGAGTTAATACTCCAGTATTTTTGAGCTAAATCCACCGCACCTCGTGCAGAAACATAACTTGGTGACGACGGTATACCATTAACAGTTCCCGCAGATATATTGTAATATTTAGCTGCATTTGTGGTTGCATTATAAAATATTTTGCTTAAATCTGGCATAATACCCGCAGCATTTTTAAAATCGGTTCCTAAATCTAATGCGACCGGTAATGAGGCGCCGTTGACTGTCACTCCCGGATTATACTCATACATCAAACCGACGTTGGCTGGTATAGTAGTATTTCCATCAAACAAGTAAATACGCTGGCAGGATAATGCTGGAGTGGTATTGACTAGCGTCGTAGTATTTCCAAACTCAGAAGTACTATTTGGTCCAATAGCGCTATTTGGTCCACCAGTTGCAGGATTTGTTGCTAAAGCCCGAAGTGAAACACCAATCGGTGTTATTCCAAGCGGAATATTAAACGAAAAGTTATTGTATGGCGTTCCCGCAACTGACTGTCCACAGGTGGCATTGGTACTAGTATCAGTATCAGCGGGAGTTCCCTCAGTAAAAATACTACCAAAAAGTGGTGAGAGCACTCCACTAACTGACTGATAAAACTCGATTTGCGACCCAGGCAACACACATCCTTTGAGAGTGATAGTGCTACCCAAAATTGTGGTTGTAGTCAAAAAAGGAAAATCATATCCTTGGTTTCCTGGAGTTCCCGCGGTATACCCAGTGAGTAATCCATCGTTTGGTGTTACTCCATCCACTACACCATTTGATACCAAATCAACTGGGATACTAAGACTCCCTTGAAAAATATTGCTCAGCATTTTGACACCATCGGTTCCTGAATTATTGGTCACCATGATACCTGCCTGAAGCGAGTTAAACGTATTTTGCTGGATAAGCCTAGTGATATTGGTACTGCCGTTAGCAGTGTTTCCGTTTATATATATTCCATTGTCAGCCACAATATTAATACCTTGGATTTTATTATTTTGGATGATGACTGGTCCAGTTGCCGACGGGTTTGACTTGGACTCAAAGTGAATACCATCTTTTGAGAGGCGCGGCGACCCATTGTCAACAATTGATTGTAGCTGTATATTGTTGCCAGTGATTGTCACAATACCACCAGCATATGAATTGCTAGCAGAGCTATATTTATTGAATGCAATACCGGAATTTGCAACTGAAAAGTCATTGTTTGTAATATTGATTGCCGTTGGATTGTTGGTTAGTGACTCAAAGCGAACACCGTTCCAACAGCGAATTAAGTTGGAGCTGATTTGTGCTTTGAGACCACTGTTTATACACGTTTGATTGAGAAATGCAGACCCTGTGGGTATCGGCGAAAGGTTCGAAAAATCGTTTGTATCGGTAGTTCCCGTCGCACTCACTGCAGTTGCCTGAATACCAAGCAATGTACTATCTACGGTTAAAACTCCGTTTGTGGCACTGCTATTGTCAACCAGCGCGCCCACTCCGTATAGTGAGACATTTTTAATTTGTAGATTTGCCCGGTTATTCGTTTTGAGCGTGCTCGATCCTACTCCAGTTTGAGTATAAATTTCAATCTCGGGACGGTTCAGTGTCACCGCGTCCATCGTGATTTGTCCAGGATTTAGATCGCCATTTGTGACAGTTTGTACTGCACCATCCATAATTGTTTTATCACTTAGTGGTGTACCCCCACCCATATTTTCAACAACAGGAAACGTACCGCCAGCTGGGTTTGAGATCCGCGCCACGCCAGATGTGATAGTGTTGGTAATAGTGGTTAAACTACCAATTTGGGCAGTGGATTTAATATTGAAAATTGCTTTGTCATCACCCTCAATAAAATTAGCATTATCAATAAAATTTGAGAGGGTTCCACGATAGTTATCATCGAATGCAGTAAAGTTTTTGCTGTTGGTACTAAAAACAGTATCAAAATTATATCCAAAACTGAGGTCGATACCGGTTCCGGTTGGATTAAGAACAATACCAGCATTTGCACAAAGTTCGTCTTGATTTCGCAAGGTTTGCATCGTATTTTTGCTGTAGATTTGTGAACCTGATTGATAGGAACAATAACTCAACACTGACGCCAAGTTTCCCTGTCTTGCTGGCGCTGTTTCATTGCGACCCGCGTTCACATCCCAGATATCTAGGTCGACGTGATAGTTTCCACCAACTACTGCGACACAGTTGACTCCGTTGGCATTTACTCCGGGAGTAAAAATTATCTTTCCTGTTGCATCAGTGGTACCAGTACACGAAACGGTACGCCCTGTATTTTGTAGTTTAACAGTGGTCGCAGGCGACCCAAGTGTGGAACTATAGGCGTTTCCGACTAGTCCAGTAAAGTTTTTGTCTTCGTAAACTTGCACTACAATTTCTCCAGGATTTGCTGCAGCTTGTACTTTTGCAGTTGGATTTAAGCCAGATTGTTTGTTTTGTGGGATTAAAATTGCGGCCCAGATTGCAGCGCCAATAACGGCAAGTACAATAATACTGAGAACAAGGGGCGAAAATAATTTTGGAAAAGAAAATCGCAAGGAACTCCGTTTGGGTCGCATAATTTGTTTTTATTTTTTCAGAGTATACTCTCTGTTTTTAATCTCGGCAAATTATGAGGATTTTACAAGCTAAATGACACAAAAAAACCTGCATATAGCAGGAAAAGTGATATGTATTGCTGATTAAAACGGCATCTGCACGTTCATCGAGTCCACATCAATTTCTGGCAGCGTATCATCATCTTGCTTTTTCTTGGCGCGGGCTGCGCTGGTGTCACTGGCAGGGGCAGTATATGGCTTTGGAGCAGTCGCTGCAGGAACTCCAGGCGCACTTGCCTCACCCTCGGGTGCATCACTACGTCCTGACAATAGTTCAAGCTCAGACACCACAATATCTGTTGCATACCCCTTGGTACCGTCTGGTTTATCCCACGACCGATTTTGCAAACGACCCACGACTGCAACTTTAGTACCTTTACGCGCATAGTTTTCTATGATATCTGCAGTTTTTTCCCATGCCGACATATTGAAATACGACACTAGATCATTGCCTTGGGCACCTTTGCCTTCATTTAAAGCAATTGAGAAACTAGTAACTTTTTTTCCGGTTTGCGTAACGCGGGTCTCTGGATCTTTGGTGAGACGACCGATCATAAATACTTTGTTCATAAAAAGATGGGATTGTTTAAAATTTATTTCATTTCTTTGGCTTGTACTGTGATAGTATCAGCATCTTGACGCATGGTTCGCACTCGGCGATTTTCAAAAAATACAAACAACCGCTTAAATATCGCTGCCAATATCTCGTAGGTCAATACAAAAAACAGCAGCGTCATAAACGTATCACCAAACGAGAGCGTCAAAGTTCCGCGGGCAGCCACAAATACTCCAAAGAATGTCGCACTAAGCAACGCTGAAATCAGTCGTGAAATCATGGATTCAAGTGAGATATGTGGCATAGAAATGTATCTTGACCATACTCCTATCACACGCGATTGTCAAGCCGAAATCCATCCATCCATTTCAATATTTTAGCTTGCCATTCTCGGACAGGGAGATCCAAAGCCAATTGCATAACTACACTTCGACAAGAACATGGATGCCGTGGTCAGACCAGAAGATGACAACAATCTTCTTTACTCAATTCCCAATAGTTCACACTCAAACACTAACGTGGTATTTGGCCCGATCAATCCTCCTGCCCCACGCTCACCATATGCTAGATTTCCTGGAATTACTAATTTTCGTTTGCCTCCAATCTTCATTCCGATGATGCCCTCATCCCAGCCTTTAATGACATATCCAACACCGATTGGGCAAGAAAACGGCTCACCACGCCCATACGAGCTATCAAACTCGGTGCCATTTTCGAGTGTGCCACGGTAATGCATCACGATATTGTCACCTTTTTTCACTTCAGCGCCTGCGCCTACCACAGTATCAGTTATTTGGAGTTGTGTTGTCATGAATATATTATTTTACCTCGAGTAATTCGGTTTCAAAGATGAGTGTTGAGTTTGCAGGGATTGCTTGATTTGCTTGAGAACCGTAACCATATTCTGGGGCAATTGTGAGTTTGCGCTTTCCACCGACTTTCATCCCGATAACACCCTCATCCCAGCCCTTGATTACTCGCCCTACACCAATTTGGGTTGAAAATGGTTGGTTGCGGGCGTATGAGCTATCAAAAATTGTCCCGTCAGTGAGCATACCTTTGTAGTGGATTGTCACCGTCGAACCCTTGGTTACCGCGACTCCCGTGCCTACTACGGTGTCCTCGGCAACAAACGTTGTAGTTCGCGCGACTGA
>JAYUUP010000005.1:0-2195 GCA_043754825.1 bacterium
GGCAAATATCGGTATCTCGGAGGTTGCAAACAACGGCTGGACCAACAAAAATCCATTTTTACTCAGTGGTGGACTCGCAGGTTATAATCAACCAAATAAGGAAGACCGCGATGCCTACGATGTAAAAATTTGCCAAAGTACCCCTTCAAACATCTGTGGCACCGCAATCACCGATAATACTGGCTTTTCACAGCTAATCTTCAATGACATCGGCAATTTTTCGTATCCCTCAACACTCACTCCTGGTCCAAATATTTTCAAAATCCGCTCAAACGACTTAGCGTGGAATCTAAACGATAAAATTGGCGATCCAACTCTCGCACAAACCTCGCAGTGGACAGTAAATTACGAGCAAAATGCTCCGCAGATCCTCTCCACAACTATTACTGGTACCAATCTGAGTCCGAGTGTCAAGTTTGTGTTGACCGATCCAAATACCACAGGAAACGCAGCAGCTGTCAGCGGACTCAATCTTGGTGTTAGCCCGACTGGATACGACCTGACATTATTGCGTCAGCAAACCACAGGCTCGGCGATTCAAGAAATCCCGCTCTATCGCGACGGTATCAACTTGGTCGATCCAAACTCACCACAACGCCTACTCTCCGCATTTTCATGTGCCACCAGCACTACAAATACTGCGTGGACTGAGTGTACCGCCCAGCTCAACCAACTCCAGCTCGATGGCACCTATACACTGCTACTCAGACTACGCGACAAAGCTGGTAATCAAACCTGTGCTAAAAACCAAGCCACCAGTATCGACTGTGGCGCATCGGATCGCAATGAAAACCAAGCCTTTGTATTTGCCGTCAAGACGCGTGTAGCCCATGTCGCTGCAAGTCCAGCGGGACAAACCGTGCGCACCGCCCGCCCACAGCAAACATTTAGTGGACAAACTGAGCGTGGAGCCAGTGTCGCTATTCGTGGAGTGTATCAAAATCGTGAGCTCAGATTTGTGGTCGATTCTGCTCAAAACAACACCATCCCGAGTGAATACGACGATGCAAACGCAGTGCAATCAACCCGATTTATGTCATTTGCGACTGAGGCAGTGAGTATTATTTGTGCCGGGCAGCGTATAGACGATGACAGTAACCCTGGCACTGAACCAGTGGAGGTATGTACCTGGTCAATTAAGGCAAAGCAAGACGTCAACTCAAGTGAGAGCTGGGGACTGTGGAGAGTAACTGCGCGAGACACTTTTGGCAATCAAAAGTCAAACGACTACACGATTATCACTAGCACAGGCAGTATCAAGGCTAGCTCGACACCCGACATCAACAGCTTTTCGCCAAACGCTGACGGTAAACTCGACACCGTAACCTTTGCCAATCTCGCCACAGATGCCGATGGCACGGCTCTGACTGACATCGTTAGTACCGGTATTTATATGTATAATTCAGCCGATGCCTACGTGTGGGGCAGCTGGAACGCGGGGCTAAAACCAAGCATCACCTGGGACGGCAAAAATACCTCCGGAGTTGTGGTACCTGACGGCAAGTATCGCTATAGCTACGTGATCACCCGAAATATTGCTGGCACCAATACCGACTTTGTGGTAGGAAATCAATACATTTGGTCACTCACCAATGTGGGGCAAAACGTAGCACCAACAATTAGTACGCCAAAAGACGGATCAAACACTTCGCGGGGCGTATTTTCAATTCAAGGACAAGCCCAAAGTAGCACCGATCAAAGCGTGTGGAGTATGAACTTGTGCACGCACTTGATTACCACTCAGTCCGGCACGGATACCTGGGGAACACTCGCTGACGCCCAAGCCTGTATTGCACCAAACATTTTGTTGAGAGCAAATACCACTTCAACCGGGTACTACGGAGCGCTCATGGCGCTGCCGCAATCCCAAGCTGGCGCGTACCGTATCGCTGGGTATAGTACCAGCAGCCTCGGATTTGTGTCGCCACTAGCAACCACAGTCACGGTCACCCTCGATCCGACTGACGCGATCATGTCCGCAGCTCTCATCCCAAATCTCGATGGTATAAACTCCCAAGATGATCTGGCAGCCTATACTGCCGGCACCAAGAGCCTCAACGATCTCAAAACACTCGAGATAAAAACGGTAGTTTCCCGCAATACCGAGTTGCTCGATCTAGACTTTGTGACGTATGACAATGTAGGCAAACCGGTGACCAATGTCGCCAGCCAGACTTTCAAAGATGGTAATCGTA
>JAYUUP010000006.1:0-2181 GCA_043754825.1 bacterium
AAAACAGACTATCAAAGAATCAAAGAAATTCGCCGTAGTGAAGTGAGCTATTATAACCGGACACTTCTCGATTGCGCCGACCAGGTCAAAAACTTTAAAGATTTATTTAATGATAGTTTTCTCAAAACAAAAGCAGTAGTTTTATATACGACTGACGATACGGTAGCAGGTAAAAATGATTATATGTGGTTTCAAAGACATATTCCCGAGTCGACGATGCTATTTAGCGACGGCGGTCATCATGTTGTTGTCGCCCACCCACAAAAAACAGTAACGTTGCTAAAAAAAGGGTCAGAATAATGAGCATCTTTTCGTATCTTAATTTGTCAAAATCTGCCCAGGCTGACGTAGGTCGGGCCGATCAAACGTTGCCAAAAGTTACGATTGTTATTCCGGCATACGATGAACAAGACTGCATCGTGCAGTGTCTCGATTCGTGCTTAAACCAAACGTCACCACCAGATGAAGTATTGGTTGTCAATAACCGATCAACCGATAATACAGCTAAGCTAGTGAGATCCTACATCAAAGAAAAAAGAGTACGCCATATAGTGCGATTGATCGACCAAAACGAAAAGCAAGGAATAATACCAACCAGGAACAAAGGCTTCGCTGAAGCAAAATATGACGTCATGGGCAGGATTGATGCTGATTGTCTGCTCGACAAACAGTGGGTGGCGCAAGTAAAGACGATATTCTCTGACCCCTCAGTAGCTGCCGCGACCGGACCAGTTGCGTACCATGATATGCCTGCTCAACGAGTAGGGCTCAAGTTTGATCAGCAGATTCGTAACGCACTCAACAAAATAGCAAAAGACCACAAGTTTTTGTTTGGGAGCAACATGGCTATAACTAAAAATGGCTGGGCGGCCATAAAAGAAACAGCTGCAGAAGATAAACAAGACTTACTACATGAGGATGTGGATTTAGCTCTCTGCTTATTTGAAAAGAACTTGAAGATTACCTATAGTTCAAAAATGATAGGCGGAATGTCGGCTCGCCGGCTTGAAGACAACCCACGTGATTTTTACAACTACGTCATGCGGTTTGAGCGTACCTTACGGCTGCATGGTATCGAAAGCATGAGCTCGCGCCTGCCCATCGTGATTTATTTGTCAGTGTACTTCCCTACCAAAGTTTTGAGAAGTATTTATGACACCAAACAAGGTAAATTTACGGCCACAAAAATCAAAAAATTACTCATCGATCGTATCAAAGAGCTGAGTGTCTAGTTTTTGTGCGTAGGTGTTTTTTAAAAGTTTTCGTCGTTGGTGAATTACAAGAGCGAATAATAAAGCGCGACAATTGTGTATATTGCTGCCGGTTTGTTTCTTGTACCTCGGGCTCGATTTCTGTTTCGACACTAAACGCACCGAGTTCGAGCGCGGTACGTATACAGGTCATGGGTCCTGGGTTACCTGAACCTTGTTTTGTCCTGCCAAAAATTGTGTTGAAATCTTCTTTGCCAAATAGTCCAGGATAGACTGGTCTAACATAACTCAGTATGCCTTGTTTTTTGTCTGGTTCAAGAACAATATAGTCGTTTTCAGTATCCAGTAGAAGCACTCTTTTTGGAGTCCATAATGACGGTGAATCAGGTTGCCTAAAAAATACTTCATCACCGACTGTAAAATCAGCCAGCTCACGTACGCAGGGCGCAGCATTTAAGTGGTGACCGACTTTATGCGGTTCACTTTGCATATCTGATAAGATTGCTGCAGCTTGAGTGGTGCCTAAAAAAGCAGCGTGCTGCAGAATCTTTGATGCAGTGTAAGGATCAATAAATCTACCACGTTGCTCTAAAAAGCCTTCCAAAGAACGATGAGGGTTGTCAATATTCGGCAAAAACTCCGTGCGGTACATAGTTACATAATACAACTGTATGAAATAAAAAGCCTAACTACACGAAACTTAGTTATTACGTATATCAAACTTAAAACTTCGACAATACGTTTTATGGTTTTTTTAC
The DNA here is from genome assembly GCA_043754825.1 of bacterium. Classification (GTDB taxonomy): domain Bacteria; phylum Patescibacteriota; class JACMRA01; order JACMRA01; family JACMRA01; genus JAYUUP01. Next base: position 1,970 of record JAYUUP010000006.1, read on the forward strand.
TTGCAGCATTGCTGTACTATAAACCAAACGCAAGTGAGGGTATTGTATGCAACATCTGGATTTGATCAGAACTCCAGAGCAGGCGGGAACTGACGATTTTATCGTCCGGTCAGTCGGTTCAGTTCCATTCCCGCTTTTGAGGCTCTCAAAAGCTCACTTTTTACCTCAAACTCGAGGTACCGTGACGGCTGGTGATGTATCGGGTTTGTGGC
>JAYUUP010000007.1:0-6356 GCA_043754825.1 bacterium
TTGCCAAAGAAATCTTCGACTGCTTTTTGTACCATCGGCACACGAGTCATACCGCCGACCATAATTATTTCCTTGATCTCGGATTTATCGAGTTTGGAGTCAGCGAGTGCTTTTTTGACTGGTTCCATAGTTCGATCTACAAAGGGTTGGACTAGTGATTCAAACTTGGAGCGAGAGAGTTTTAACAGCAAGTGTTGTGGCTGTCCATCAGCGCCCATGGTGATAAACGGTAAGTTGATCTCGTGCTCGTTTTGCGTAGAGAGGTCAATTTTGGCTTTTTCTGCAGCATCTTTGATACGTTGTTTAGCCGCTTTATCGTTGGTGAGGTCGATACCGGTGTCATTTTTGAACTCGGAGATAATGTGCGCGATAATGGCATCATCAAAATCTTTTCCCCCGAGGTGGGTGTCTCCATTGGTAGCCAAAACTTCAATTGTTTCCTGAGAGATATCGAGTACGGTGACGTCAAATGTTCCCCCACCAAGATCGTACACCAAAACTTTTTCGTCATTACCTTTTTCAAAACCGTAGGCAAGTGCTGCTGCGGTAGGTTCATTTATAATGCGCAAAACTTTGAGTCCGGCAATTTCTCCCGCATCCTTGGTAGCTTGGCGCTGAGAGTCGTCAAAGTAAGCTGGCACGGTGATAACTGCCTCTGTGATCGATTGTCCAAGTTTGGCTTCAGCGTCTTGCTTGAGTTTTCTCAAAACCGCAGCCGAAATTTGTTCTGGTGAGTATTCTTTTGCATCCTTGGTGATTACTTTTACTTTGCCTGATGAGTCGATGACTTTGTAGGACATTGCCTTGGCGTCTTTTTGGGTTTGCGGATCTGCAAATGAGTGTCCAATAAATCGCTTTACTTCATAAAATGTATCCTCTGGATTGAGGACATTATTGCGTTTTGCGATGTCTCCGATAGTGACTGACTGGTCTTTAGAGTTGTAAAAAAATACAGATGGGGTCGTGCGTTTCCCCTCAGCATTTTCGATGATAACCGGCTTTCCGCCTACCACATACGCCATTGCGCTGTTGGTTGTTCCGAGATCGATTCCTAATACTACTGACATAAAAATAATAAAAAAATTGGCAATTTGAAGTGCTTGTTGCTAAATGATATAATTAGCAACCGAAGTTGTCAAGTGCTAAAATACTATGAGCAATATTTGACGAATTGTGTGTCAAAGACTAAGATGATTGACGATATGAATCAGAAAAAACTGATGCTGATAATAAGAGACGGGTGGGGTGACGGGCCAAATCATGCTCAAAACGCCATTAAAAATGCTCACACTCCGTTTCATGACAAAATTGTAGCTCAGTACTCTACCTGTATGCTGCGAACTGATAGTGAAAGTGTTGGATTGCCGCCTCATACCATGGGAAATAGCGAAGTAGGGCACTCGACTATCGGCATGGGGCGTATTTTGTATCAACCGCTAGTTCGGATCAATACTGCGATATCTGACGGGTCATTTTTTGAAAATAGAGCATTATTGAGTGCGATACATCACTGCCGCGCACACAGCTCGAGACTACACCTCATCGGTATTTTACAAACTGAGGGTGTGCATGGACACATCGAGCATTTATTTGCACTTTTGGAACTTTGCCGGCGACAACAATTTTTTGAGGTGGATTTGCACTTGATCACTGATGGACGAGACACTGTACCAACCAAGGGAATTGAGTTTATAACGCAAATAGTCAAAAAATTGAAAGCGCTCAAGTTTGCGAGAATTGCAAGTATCAGCGGTCGATATTATGCTATGGATCGAGATAACCGCTGGGAGCGCACAGAATTGGCGTATCAAGCTATAGTTGAAGGAAAAAGCGGGTTGTATTTTACCGATCCAGTGGAGTTTTTGCAGGAAAAATATGATGAGGACGAATACGATGAGTTTATTGTGCCAGCGCGGTTTTTAGAGTATTCTGGTATGCACGAAAATGATGCAGTTATATTTGCAAATTTTCGAACTGATCGCCCAAGACAACTCACTCACGCCCTGCTTGATAGTGATTTTACTGCGTTTTCGCGGGTCCGGCTACCGGTGTATTTTGTCGCGATGACTGAGTATTTTGCTGGTTTATCAGCGCTTGGAGGTCACGCAGCGTTTGATACGATCAGTGTGGAAAAAGGACTTGGGCAGGTGGTGAGTGAGGTAGGGCTGACACAACTTCGAATTAGCGAAACAGAAAAATACCCACACGTGACATTTTTTTTCAACGGGCAGGTTGAGATACCATTTGTAGGTCAGAAAAATATACTGATACCCTCGCCAAAAGTCGCGACCTACGATCTGCAACCGGAGATGAGTGTGCATCAAATTACTACTGAACTGCTCGCCGAAATTGAGAAAAATCACTACGATCTTATTGTTGTAAACTTGGTGAATGCTGATATGGTCGGACACACCGGAATATATGAAGCAGCAAAACTCGCTTGTGAGGCAGTAGACCAGGCACTCCAAAAAATCATCGAGAGCACGCAAAAAGATGGATGGGAGTATCTTGTATTTGCTGATCACGGCAATAGCGAAGAAGAGTACGGTGAGCATCGCACGACACACACCCTCAACCCTGTCTGGTGCACATACGTCAACAATCACCATGCAAGTTTGAGTGAAAATGGCTCCTTGGTAGATATAGCCGCTACTACACTGAGCATACTCAATATCCAAATCCCTACACAAATAACCGGAAAAAGCCTCATCAAATAATACCTATGTCTATACCAAAAGTTATCATGTCTGCAATCGTCATCGCATTGATTGTGTGGGGTGGACTCGTCTTTGACAATGGCTGGAACAAGGCAACTTTACAAAAAACTACTGAGAAAATTACGATTAAAAGTGGTGAGGGTAGTGATTTGATTAGCCAGAAACTGAGTGATAAAAAATTGATCAATAATCAAACATTATTTCAACTAAAACTGTCATCTAGTGGCGCTATTATTATCCCTGGGATATACACTATCGAGTCTGATACCCCGGCACAAATCATTGCTCAACTCAAAAAACAATCCAAAAGTATAGCGGAAAATGAGAAAAATAGGGTAGTGCGCGCGACTAAAACGGTGACGATACCGGAAGGTAAAACAGTGGATGAGATTGCGGATATTTTGCAAAAAAATGGAGTGGGGAATATGGTAACTTGGAAACAATACGTGACTACACGACAAGCTGAGCTAAGTTATGAGTTTTTGCCCAGCCCCCTACCCTGCCAATATGGAAATATCAAATCCTGTGTCAAGTATTACTACGAAGGGTATCTGTACCCAAATACCTACGATTTTTTTATGGACGCTACTCCTCGAGAAATTACTCAAAAGTTTTTGGATGGATTTGAGCAAAAAGTACCCCGTACATCCTCACCTGATTTTGCCAAGCAAATCATCGTCGCCTCGATTGTGGAGCGAGAAACGGGACGTCCTGGAGGTATTACTGATGAAAATCGTGCCCTACTTGCACAAGAACGTGCTCTTGTTGCCGGAGTAGTCTACAATCGATTGCAAAACGGAACTAAAATTCAGTCAGATCCAACGGTGGCATATGGTCTTGGCAAGCAAATCTGTCAGCAAGGGCGTACGATCACAGGGTGTATTTTTCTCGACGATCCACTAGTTGCCGGCAGTAAATACGATACGTATGAAATCACGGGTCTCCCGATTGGTCCGATCGCTACGCCGCAACTTGACTGTATCACTGCGGCGCAAAACCCAGCAGAGAGTGATTTTATGTACTTTGTCGCAGACATCAGTGGCAAAAAATACTTTGCAAAGACAAATGGTGAGCACGAAGCAAATATCGCTAAAGTTTCTAAAATTAATCAAGAATTGGCGAAATAAGTTGGCCTAATAATTTTTATAATGTGTCATCTACAGACTCGATCCTAAGAACCATGCTATGGATTGCTTCACATTAATAATTGGCTGTGGATTCCTTATTTCTTTGGGGTTACCCAGTATCCGAGATATTTTCCTCGCATGCCTCGTAGTTGGGAGTCAAGCGCGGGAAAGGTGCTAAACAGCTGGATAAATGGCATCACCAGTGACTGCAGCGCAATCAAAAAAACATTGTGTAGTGGGTGCTTTGGTTTAGAGTGTATTCCCGCGGTACGTACTAAAATACTATATCCTAGCCAGCTATATGCCACAATAAAAATATAACTCACCCAGGCAAAATATTGCGAAAAAAGTTTGAGTTCAGTAGCAGCTTGGGATTGTAAAAAGCTGTTTCCACCCAAAAATGTCGGTAAAATAGTCCCGATACTAAATGCTAACGGCGCCGTAGCCCAAAAGTGATGGTTAGAAAATGTCTCGAGGAAAAGAGCCATTCGTTTGCCCAGAGGGATATTATTTTTCTCCCAAAACATGCGCCGTATAATATAGGGTATACCCTCGACTCCGCCCCAACTCCAGCGCTGCAATTGCTTATATTGGTTTTCAATCGCCTGGATATAGTCATCGCCTACTACCGCGTCACCATTGAACTGCCCATAAAATGGACGTACCACAAAATTTCCTTCATAGTGGATGAAACACTTGGCGTAAAACATAAAGTCCTCACCAATAAACTCACGCTCCCAAAAGTCAACCTCTTGCAATACCGTCATTGGCACACAATAATTTGCGAAGAAGGCGGTGCGTCCCTCGAGATTGTTGAGTGCAATTTGCCAGGTGCTGGTGTTAAAAGCAACAATGCGTGGAATCAAGGTTGTCTCGTAGACGTTTTTAGTGTATACTGGAATTGCTTGAAATCCACATTTTACATCTTTGGGCGATAGGCAATATCTCAGCGATAATAAGGCAAAAAACTGGTCGTTTACACTAGAGTCAGCATCGAGCGAGGTGACTATGGCTCTATCTGAACCAATATTATTTGTCTTCAAAAAGAGTGATGCCTGACGCCCTGCCCAGTCTTCGTTGCTGGCCTTACCTTTGATTTCGCCCTCTAGTCCATCAGGATGTGCCGTAAATAAAATATTGAGTTTCGTGTTACTGATTACAAAATCGTGAGGCGTGTTATAGTCGAGTGTTGTGTGGTGATTGCTGTACACTATCGACAAATCGTTTTCTTGAAATACTACTCCATTGATCCAATCCAAAGCCATTATTTCAGCGCGTAGCTGTTCTACCATTTGATTTCCGGCCCGCTGTTCTTGGGTTACGACTACGATCACTCTGTCTTTTTTATAATGTGCAGTGTAAATGCTTTCAAGTGAACGAATAAGGACTTGACTCGATTCATTGTAAACACTAAAGACAGGCAAATGGTAAATATCATCAATTTTTTCATAAACGGTACCTATGTTTTTCGGCAGTTCAGTGAGAAATTGGGTGTACGTTTTGTTCCAGCTACGCCTCCGTTTGTGTTGATCACGCAGAGTTGTGAGTGCGGCTACACCCTGCTCATAGTTTTGAGATAAAGTTTGGATAAGCGCGGATGCATCAATTTTTTGCCAGCGCATGACATTTGCATAGCTCGAGAGCGTGTAACTAGCGATAATGGTGACTCTCAGCAACCAAGCAAAACTATACAAAATCAAAAAAAGCGCTGCTATTTCGGGGGCAAAAAATGACGTTACAATCATTAGCACGATGAAAAACACCGCACTGATACCCAGTAGTGATTCGAGAAAACGATATGCGGGATTTTTGCGAAGTTCTCCGATGTGGGTATATTGCGCCATACAAATTATTCAAATATACCAGGCAAAATTAGCAACGAATTGCTGCTATGGGGAAAGTTTTTAATAATGGCAGTGCGAATTCTCTCGCTGCGGGCTTGATCAATTACAGGTGTATCATTGCGCAGCTCAGAAATAGTGGTAGTGCGCTCCGTGACAATAGAGTCTACAAATGATGCCGATGATAGCTGATCTACATATTCGAGGATGGTGCTCAACTCAGTGTGATATTTTGCGGTGTATTCAGGAGTCACACTTTGGTGCAAGCGAGCCAGCTTTGCGATTTTTTCCACAGAAATAGAAGGAGTAGTCATGAAATTAGGAGTTAAGAAGAGTAGCGGTGTGGTACAGTATTTGCTCGTGTTGTGCAGGGGCGATGATTTGCAGTCCTACCGGTAGGTCGCTATCTCGGTCGCGTATCGTGCCAATCGGGATAGAAATACTAGCGTTTTGGGCGAGGGCTGGAGCCAATGTCATAATATCTGCCAAGTACATGGCAAGCGGATCGCTCGCGCTTTTTTCACCAAAACCAAATGCCACAAATGGTGATGTCGGAGTGATGATCACATCTACCATTTCAAATGCAGCAGCAAACTCAGCTTTGATTTGATTGCGCATTTTGACTGCAGTATTGTAGTAAGCGTCATAATATCCAGCTGATGATGCAAATG
>JAYUUP010000008.1:0-2159 GCA_043754825.1 bacterium
GTCATCTCAATAATAATAATTTTTCTGAATAATAAATACAAAATAATCACACGTATTGAAGATTCTAAAATTTCATTGGCTGATATCCTACTTATACTCGAAAAAAAACTGTCTCTTCCAACAGATGAAATGCCTATAGCTGCGCAAGTGGGAGATTTAAAAAATCTAAAAATAATCGAAGAATTAAAACAAGAAAATGAAGTTGATGCAGAAATATATAAAGATGCCCAAGATGGAGATTATGTATTTGGATATGCTAATCGAATGATTATTTATAGATATGATGAAGATAAAATAATATACGATGGAAAGACAGCTCGTAAAAAAATGGAAGAATTTAGTGAGGAGATTGCAACAGAAATTGTAAAAAAAGCAAAGCTTGAAAAGCTAATACCACCTAATTATACATTATTGCCATATTTGACAGTAGTAACTGATGCAGAGGAAGTTATAACTAATAATCCTGACTATGTTGGCGTAATTGAAAATGATGTATTTGCAGCATTTAGCTCATTGGAATTTATGTTAATTTACCGCCGCACAAATAAAACTATAATCTACAGCGGCAAATTTGATAATTCGCTACCCTCAAAAGAATAATTTTATGCCCCCTATCCGCGCTCAATTCCCGTTTTTTACTCATAATCCTGATATTTTGTATCTCGACAATGCTGCTACTACGCAAAAGCCGCAGGTGGTGCTGGATATGATGCGGGATTTTTATGAACGGGATAATGTTAGTATCGCGGGGCTCTACAGTGCAAGTATGCGTATGAGTGCAGCTGTGGAGGCGGAGCGGGCATTTCTAAAGAGTTTTTTAGGGGGCGGCGAGGGCTCACACCTGATATTTACACAATCAGCAACAGACTCACTCAATATACTGGCGAGTGGGTTGGAGAAAATGATACGTGGGCCAGATAGTATCGTGGTAACTGACATCGAGCATCACGCAAACATATTGCCATGGCGGCGTTTGGCTCAGCGTACTGGAGTCAAAATGCAGAGCGTGCCACTTACTGCTGATTTTAACTTGGATTATGATCAACTTTATGATATGGCAAAAACTGCTAAAATTGTGGCATTGACTCACGTCTCAAATATCACTGGATTACGATTGGATATCGCGGAATTAAGCAGAAAAATTCGGGTAGTAAATCCCGAGTGCATTATCATAGTTGATGGATCGCAAGGTGTGACCAAAGAACCAGTAGATGTAGCCTCATGGGGTATCGATGCCTATGTGTTTTCGGCGCACAAAATCTATGGTCCGCTAGGGATTGGAGTATTGTGGGGGACTGCAAAACTACTAGAAATGGTGGAGCCGTATCGGGTAGGGGGTAAAATGGTGGATAGTGTAACAAGTTCAAGTGTGCAGTGGGCGCCATTGCCAGCCAAACTTGAGGCAGGCACGCCCAATGCCGCCGGAATACTCGGGATGGGTGCAGGAGTGCGGTTTCAACAGCAACTATGGGCACAAGGCAGTGCTGAATATGAGCAGGAGCTGACAGAGTATTGTTTGGAAAAACTACAACAAATAAAGGAGGTAAAAATCATCGGTACACCGGGCAATATCCACGGGATTATTTCGTTTGTAGTTGAAAATATCGATAGTTATGATATCGGGTCGTTTTTGGGCAAAAATCCACTGGACATGACAGCACCCTCGATTGCTGTTCGCGTTGGGATGCATTGTGGACAGCCATTTATGCAGGCTGCGGGTGTCGATGGGACAATCCGAGTTTCATTTGCTCCATATAACACACTAGAGGATATCGATAGCTTTACGACGGTACTTTGTGCTGCAATTACTTACTTTTCTCATGTTTAAAACTGCGATTGTCCACGATAGTTTGCGCGAGTTTGGCGGTGCTGAAAAAGTGGTTGAGCACTGGCTATCCACAAATCCTAACGCATATATCTATACACTTTGTTTTCGACCTGAAGTATTTGCAGAATCAGAGCTATACATGCGAGCCTGGCGTGAAGGACGTATCGTCACCACGTTTGAACAAAAATATTGTGAGCAAAAATGGTACCAAAAGTTATTTAAATTATTGGTGCCGCTTCATGTCTTGGCGATGAAAAAACTACGCGTGCACGGATACCAAAAAGTACTGGTGTCGTCAGTGTATTTTGCCAAATTTGTCTCTATCGAAAAA
>JAYUUP010000009.1:0-2150 GCA_043754825.1 bacterium
GGGATAAAATGCACTGGGTTGAAATCGCAAATATAGTGCACCGCGAAAATAAAGCCGATGACTGTTATTCGGCGGTGGCGCTCGCGAGCACGGTTGCAAAAGTGTGGCGTGATACCGAGATGAAAAAACTTGGCGTTGATTTTCCACAATATGGCTGGGAGCAAAACAAGGGATACGGCACCTTGGCACACCGCGTGGCTATCACTGCATTTGGCGTCACATCGTTGCATCGAAAATCATGGATTCATGGCCTATAGTTTTGTCAAAAAAAAGTCTTGACAAGCGTGTTTTTTCGTATCATAGTAATACTACTATTTCAGCATTATGAACGACCTAAATTCCTCGCCGTCAGTATCTCCCGGGCAGAAAAAAGTTGATATTGTCAGCATTATCATCGCATTGATTGCAACTACGTTTATCATTACCGGTACGTATCTTTTGGTTCAGGCGCTAAAACCTGCCGCACGTTCTACTAGTTCAGTAGCAGCTACGTCAGTACGCGCTTCATCTTCAAAAATGATGGCAAATCTTATGACATCATCTGCACCCACTGAGGTTGTAGTGGCTTCGTCAAGTTCAGTGGCAGCTTCAGTCTCGCCAGTTGTATCATCATCGAGTTCGGTACCGGCAGTGTCATCTGTATCTACTTCTAGCACTGTTAGTAGCACCACCGCAGTCGTTGCTCCTATCACCAGCGGACTAAAAACTGGAAAAACTGACGCACAAATCCTCGCTCGAGTCGATGGCGGCGACGCGCAGGTCACCAAGCTTGTCGTCACCGAGTCAGGATTTACGGGAACGCGTTGGCTGCAAAAAGGGGCATTTGTCAACGTCTCAAACGGCACAGTACCAGTCAAAACAGTAGGTACTATCTACAAAATCAACTTTTTAATCGGCGAGAGCCAGACCGCTTTTGAAATCAAAGACATCTCAGGAGTGACAAAACAATAACCTTATTTTAATTACAATTTATATCACACATTATTATGGCCAAACCAACAACTAGCAAGAAATCAGAAGCACAACCAATGCCGCAAGACATGGCCGATAAGCGCAAGATGGCAGACATGATTGTTTCGCAAATTCGCACTACTTTTGGACAAGGCACCATCATGAAAATGAACGAGATTTCCAATGAAAACGTAGACGCAGTTTCTACGGGATCGCTCTCGCTCGACCTGGCAACTGGAGTTGGTGGATTTGCTCGCGGACGTATTATCGAGATTTATGGTCCTGAGTCATCGGGTAAAACTTCACTTGCTTTAGCAGCTATCGCGCAAGCCCAAAAACTCGGTGGACTAGCAGCGTATATCGATGCAGAACACGCGATGGATCCGGATTGGGCGACAAAGCTCGGTGTCAACATCAATGACATGTACATCTCGCAGCCGTCAAATGGTGAAGAGGCGCTCGAAATCGTCGACAACCTCGTACGTTCAAACGCGTTTGATGTGATCGTAATTGACTCGGTAGCAGCGCTCGTACCACGTTCAGAAATCGAGGGAAATATGGGTGACGCACAGATGGGTGTCCAGGCTCGCCTCATGTCCCAAGCTCTCCGAAAGCTCACTGGTGTCATCTCAAAGTCAAACACCATCGTGATTTTTATCAACCAAATCCGTATGAAGATCGGTGTTATGTTTGGCAATCCAGAGACAACTACCGGAGGTCAAGCGCTCAAGTTTTTTGCCTCGCTTCGCCTTGATATCCGCAAAGTCGGCGCCCTCAAGTCGGGTGTAGAAAACGTCGGGGTGCGTGTCCGCGTCAAAGTAGTCAAAAACAAGCTCGCAGCACCATTTAAACAAGTTGAGTTTGATATGATGTTTGATGAGCCGGGTATATTTTCTATCGCAGGTGAGATTATCGACGTTGGTGCACTCTACGACGTGATCATCAAAACCGGAAATACTTTTACGCTCAAACTAGGTGATGAGGAGATCAAGCTGGGTGTCGGACGCGACAAAGCCAAGGAGGCACTGTATGCTCAACCAGAACTCGTAGCCCGTGCCAAGGCCCAAATCCTCGCGATCTTCAAGGACAAAATCAAGCGCGGCGAGATAGTAGCCAAACCAACCGAAGACGATCTGACACCAGAGGAGGAGGCAAAGGAAGACTAGTTGCTACCCTCACGACACATCTGTTGAGAAATT
>JAYUUP010000010.1:0-2146 GCA_043754825.1 bacterium
ACACTTTACTCCATTGACTGATCAAGGTACTAGCTACTCAGCTGCAATTGTATCTGGCGCTATGGCTCTCCTCAAACAAATCGATCCAAGTATTGATGCCAGCCACGCGCTTGCTGCAATTTATAACAGTGGGGCAGGGGTCGTGACTGAGCAAAATGGTCGATATCTCAATATCAAAAATGTAACTACTTACGCGATAAACCAAGTAAAAAAACCTGTAATTGTTGTTCCGGTAGTGCCTGTACCGCAGACACCAGTAGCATTTTACTCATTTTAATAAAATAGTTGCCGAGCTTCAAAAAGCAAAGTATACTATTATTAATACCGCAGAACACTGACTGACAGAGGGCGGGACCACCCAAAACAAACATTACATTTCAAAATAAATATGAACCAAAAATCGTTGTTGGTGTGTTTCAATGCGTGCCTCATGATCGCAAATCTGATGGTAGCAGGATATGCAATACTCACCTTTCCTCACTTAACGCAAACTCAAGCTGTCCAAGCCGAAGAACTACGCGGCGGCGTACCGGTATTTGACCCAAATTTTGTAGTATCCGACGAGACATTTCGCTCCACTCGGGCTTTTCCTACTACTGAAAGTGTTCAAACGGCACTTAACCGCTTTAACTCTCCTTTAAAATCATACTCTGAAGGAGGTAAATCAGCTGCTGCCTGGATATTTGGAGCGGCTCGCGGTACTACCAGTGAAAAATATGGTATTGTACCTGATCTTAATCCAGGATTGTTGATAGCATATCTTGAAAAAGAACAATCTTTACTAACAATGAGTACCTACAATATTCAGACAGATACTGATAAACGGATGCAAAATGCAATGGGGTATGGCTGCCCTGACGGTGCTAAATGCAACCCTGAATATAGTGGATTTGCAAACCAAGTCAACTATGCAGCATATCAGCTTGAATACAATTTTAGACTAGCAAACACGACCAATAGTGCCAATCCGTATCAAACCAATAAAACAATTTCTACGCTTGATAGTTACAATATTTTATTAACTAACGCGGCGACAGCTGCACAGTATCGCTACACGCCTCATGTGTATTGGGGCAACTATAACCTATGGAAAATTATCACGGCATATGGCTGGGGACGCAGCGAAGCAACGTATGACATGGGTCAAATTGACTCCATAAATCTACCAGGAAAACGAGTACCAAATGCTGACAATACTCCGACTGACGTTGTGACATTGGAGCAAATCAAATCAGTGCTGAGTCGAGCTATAGCCGATGGTGAACAATCAAAAGAGGTAGAAAACCTACAAAAATTTCTGCGACAGCAAAGCTTCTTTAACTATCCATATATTACTGGGTATTTTGGATCGGTGACGAAAGCAGCCCTAGAGGCATATCGCGCTGCAAATTCTGCACCTGCACCGGTGATTATCACGACTCAGTCAGCTCCGAATCGCTGCCAAACTCTCAAAGATCAATCGTGGAGTATCGGTCAAGAAAATGACCAAGTGAGAGAATTGCAAGATTGCATGACCAAAGCTGGGATATTTTCATACTCGGGTGGCTCGACCGGGTATTTTGGGCCGATTTCGCAGGCTGCATTAGCACGATGGAAAGGCGAAGTAGTTTCGACTCCAGCACCTATCAATAATTGTAGTGATTTGAAGTCCAGATCCTGGGCGATAGGACAATCCGGCGATGATGTTCGTGCACTCCAACAGTGTCTCAAAGATGAAGGTAGATATAAATATGATGGTGGCATAACGGGGTATTTTGGGAGCTATACCCGTAGTTTATTGACAAGCATACCTCAGACTTCATGCAGCAATCTCAAACAACAAGCAAAGTCCTGGCAAATCGGACAAGCCTCAGACTCAGTACGCGTACTGCAGCAATGTCTAAAAGATGAAGGAAAATACAAATGGGGTGCAGGAATTACCGGGTATTTTGGAGCATACACACGAGGATTGCTATAAAATAGTTACGGTGAATGCTATTATTTTATTGGGGTGCAAAAACTCCATGTATTTGAGAGTGTGATCGCCGCATTATTTACACAAACGATTAAAAACCACCTCTTGATTTGAGGTGGCTGTTTTATAATATTCAAAATGGAGCCGTCAACCAGAGTCGAACTGGTGACCTCTTCCTTACCATGGAAACGC
>JAYUUP010000011.1:0-2143 GCA_043754825.1 bacterium
CGAGCATTGTTTACTCGGGCTACGTAGTCGCTCATCAAATCGTTTAGTGACATAAAATAAAATATTAATTGCTGCTTTTGAAAAATCCGGGGAGCTCACCTTTGCGTGCCAACTCGAGCACCATGATACGTGACATGCCAAAATAGCGCAAGTAGCCTCGCTTTCTTCCGGTTACTGAACATCGGTTGATGCGTCGTGAGGAAAACTTTGGTTTGCGATTTGCTTTTTCGATAAGTGCTTTTCGTGCCATAAATAGTTATTTTTTAAATGGAAATGAGAGAGTTTTGAGGAGTTCTTTGTTGTCTTCAGTTTGGGATTTAAATGAGATAGTGACCTGCATTCCAAAGTTGAACTTGGAGTTAAATCCTATCTGCGGATAAATCGAAGAATCAGGGATACCGAGTGAGTACGCCGCAAAGTTGGAATCAAATGCTTTGGCTGATACTCCCTTAAAATCCTTGGTACGAGGCAATGCTAGATACACTGTGTTGAAGAGAAAATCACGCATCTTTTGACCGCGTAATGTGACTGATACACCTACGAATTCACCAGCACGCATCTTGAATCCAGCGATAGAAATGCGAGAGTTGATCTTGCGAGGAATTTGACCAGTAAGACGCTCAATCTGATCGGCTACTTCGTCTTTTTGGGCTTTGTCGAGCTTTCCAATACCAACGTTTACTACTACCTTTTCAATCTTTGGAAGCGCGTAAATATTTACGTCTGGGTGAGCAGCTAGGTATTTTGCATACGCCTCGTCAAAGTATTGTTGGGAGCTAAGTTTTAAAGCAGTCATAGTTATTTGGTAGCGTTCTTAGTTTTTTTCGACGCGGTAAGTGCTGCTTTTTTTGCAGTAGTACTTGCTTTGGTTTTGAGTTCTGGAGCTGCAGCTTTGCGCTCAACTCGCTTGTAGGCAACTGCAGTGCCGCTTTTGATCATGACACGTGACTTTTTGCCATCGGTCATCTCGATACGGACACGAGTTGCTTTACCTTCAGCGGTAGACAAGGCTACGTTTGAAACGTCTATCGAGCGTGGTGCTGAAAACATTTGTCCAGCATATCCTGCAAACTTTGCAGCACGTTGGTAACGAGTGATAGTGGGAAGTCCTGAAACCACTACACGCTTGTGTGATTTGCCATTTTTGACTTTGACGTACACTGATTGTATGGTTCCGGCTGAACCTTTGTATTTTCCTGCGATGACTACGACTGAGTCTCCGGTTTGTAATTTTGCAGTTGACATATTAGAGTACCTCTTCGGCTAATGAAATAATTTTCTTGTTTTCTTCTTTTTCGCGGATCTCACGAGCAACCGGACCAAATACACGAGTCCCGAGCATTTCTTTGGTTCCTTTGTTGATAACCACAGCGCGATTGGCGCTAAATTTGATGGAGCTACCATCGGCACGCTGAATTTTGCGGTTAGTAGCCACAATCAATATCATAACTTTGTCACCCTTGGTGATTTTTCCGTGTGGCGCTGATTTGATCACTGACCCCATGGCAGTATCTCCGATACCAACCGATCGGCGGTGATTTTTTCCGTTGACAGCAAAGAGCCGCACTAGGGTTGCTCCGGTGTTGTCTGCGATTTGGACTATGGATCGTTCTTGTAACATAACAGTAAATTAGCTAAATAAAGTTGTTTTTTTGGAGATAATCTTGCAGCGGAACGGAAGTTTGTGAGCTGCGATACGAAACGCCTCACGGACAATAGACTCATCCTCGATACCTGAGACCTCAAAAATGATACGTCCTGGCTTGACTGGAAACATGAAGTAGTCGATTGCTCCGACACCTTTTCCCATCGGCATGTTGAGCCCTTTGGCAGTAACTGGCTGTGATGGAAATACTCGTGTATGCACTACCCCACCTTTCGTGCGGCGCGAGATAGACATACGTGCAGCCTCGATTTGACGGGAGGTGAGCCATGAAGCAGTGATTGCCTTGAGCCCTATGGTTCCGACCTCGAGGGTAGAGCCACGTTGCAAGGTACCATGCCGAGTTGATGGTTTGTGTACTTTCTTGTGGACGATTCGTTTTGGAGCAAGCATAATACTAATTTTGTTCGACTACTTTATAGGAAATTGTCTTGGAAACAGGGCGGCAGGCAACGATTTGTACGGTGTCACCAACATTGT
>JAYUUP010000012.1:0-2133 GCA_043754825.1 bacterium
TACGCAATATTCAAAGTAGTGTCAGTGCCAATTCATCTCAAATACTCATGCACGATGGCGGCGGGGATCGTAGTGCGACTCTTGAGGCATTACCAAAGATACTTGGATATCTCAGTGAGCAACAGTTAACCCCTGTTACTTTGCAAATTCTTGCCAACACCCAATACAATACCCCAGTATTTTCGTGGATTGATCATACAAAATATGCTTTTTTGCAGCAAATACTGGGTGCGCTGTCGTTATTATTTCAGGTATTTTTGGCGATAGTAGTGGCTATTGGAGTGACCCGATATGCCTTAATAGCATTTGGAATGAAAAAACATCTGCATGACCGAAAGTTGTGTATACGTCCTTACCAAAATTATGACTCGCTCGTAACTATCTTGATCCCCGCGCACAATGAATCAACAACGATTACCAGAACTGTATATTCATTATTGGCATCTAGTTATCGCAGATTACAAATTATCATTATTGATGATCAATCAACCGACGACACTTATACTAAAGTAAAAGAATTATCCAAAAAGTACCGAAATATAATCGCTCTCACTCAAAAAAATGGGGGCAAAAGTGCTGCCTTAAACTACGGTTTATCTTTTGCAAAAGGTACGTATGTGGTGAGCATAGATGCGGACACTTTGTTTGATAGAAATGCTATCGCAAAGCTGGTTACGCATTTTTACGATCCTAGGGTTATGGGAGTGGCGGGTACCGTGCATGTAGGCAATCACTCGGTAAATTTTCTCACGCGTGCCCAAAATCTCGAGTACACATTTTCGCAGTTTATCGATAAGATTGCTTTTGATGCTTTTAATGCAGTCTCGGTGGTGCCGGGGGCGATAGGGGCCTGGCGTACGACTCATCTCAGAAAACTAGGGGGATATGAGCGTGACAATCATGCCGAAGATACTGATTTAACAGTACGAACACTTGCAAAAGGCGGTATTGTGCGGTTTGAACCCGAAGCACTCTCTTATACTGAGGTTCCACAAGATACCTTATCTTTTTTCAAACAACGATTACGCTGGCAATATGGTACAATGCAGGTACTTATCAAGCATCGACATCTACTTTTTTCGCCACGTCACTCAGTACTCGGAATGGTAGCACTTCCACTTTTGGGGATAAATTTACTTTTTTTATTAATCGCCCCGATAACCAATATTTTTGCGCTTTCTTTAGCTCTTGAGTGGATTTTTCATCTATTATTTCCGGGTATTTTTGTGTTTTCTGGACTCCAGGTTCATCAGGCAACACTACTCGCGATAGTAGCACTCGGATATTTGGGAGTCGAATTGGTACTTACCCTGTATGCCATTTATCTCACTCGCGGTAAAGTAAAATACTCGACAATCATATCACTACCGGTAGTACTAATGTGGTACCGTCTTTATATTTGGTGGATTACCTCAATCTCGATTTTAAAGATTTTGAGAGGAATGGCGCCAAGTTGGGGGATTCAAAAACGTCATGGATCAGTTTTAGCACCGCTTGTATTACTGCATAACTCGCCACTTTTATTGACAACTACTCCCAAGTAGCCTCAGCTTTTGGACATGCCATCGCTTACATTTGTCCTTAACAATATCCGTTCGGCTTGGAATGTCGGGGCGATTCTGCGTACTGCCGATGCGCTCGGTGCGCAAGTAGTGCTCGTTGGGTATACACCACAGCCTGCGGGAACGACGTTAAAACTCATCAAAAAAACTTCAATTGGAGCTGAAAATACAGTGAGTTGGCAGCATTTCGACACTGCGCAAATGGTGATCGACGAATTAAAAAACAAAAAAACTCTGCATGTCGCTATCGAAATTAGCCCTCATAGCCAAAACATTTTTGAGTATTTATATACGACTGATTTGTCAAAATACGACAGGATTTATCTATGGCTCGGCAATGAGCTCAGCGGCATCGAACGCGACACTGTAAACCAGCTCGACACCGAGCTCAACCTCCCGATGCACGGTACCAAAGAATCACTAAACGTAGCCTCAACTGCTTGCACTGTAGGATATTTGTTTTTGGAGCACCTGATGACATGCTAAATTATAATGCTTTTAACGATCATCATATAATTTGTCCATTCTAGCCTGGTGGTCGGTGCGCATTTATTTTCACTCAAAAACTCTT
>JAYUUP010000013.1:0-6136 GCA_043754825.1 bacterium
AACAAAGCGGATTTTAAATCAATCAAGGAACTGGGACAATTTGCGCAACCAGTCCAAATCGCAGCTGGTGGTGTGACGATGGCGTTGTCGGGAATCCCAGCAAACGTAATCGGGGGGCAAGTCGCACTCGACGTGATCGATGCTATGGGATCTGTGCCGTGGAAGGAGATGACCGTGAGTTACGTCGGAGTGCTCCGAGACTGCCAGACGACTGAGGCTTGCGTAGGGCAAATGGTCAGTACTACGCTCGGAAAACTCGATACGTTTGGACTGGCGCTTGGGCTAGATAAAAACGTGACTGCTACTACGAAAAGGATTATCAATGGTGTCCAGCAAGTAATGAATGTACTCTCGACGATGGATCTCAAAACTATGACCAGACAAGGTGCGGATTATTTGTTTGGATTTTTGGCTGGTATCGACCTCTCGAAATACCTCTCGCCTGAGGTGGAAAAAGGACTTAAACACATCCTAATGGAGTTGCCGGAGCAGATATTTAGCGGTAATTTTTCACTTAAGTTTTTGGATAACTATACCTATCTCGTAAATTTTGCACTGCGGGATCTTGTGCTGGCAGTTCCTGAATTACAAAAAATTGCAGCATTTTACACTAAAATTTCAGTATGGATCTCTGAAGCCGCAGGTAAGGCACTCGATTTAATCCAGACGGTTAAAGATATAATTGCTAAACTTAAGGCATTTACGGATGCATTACCAATTACTGAAGAAGAGAAAACCGAGCTCAAACGAGTTTATGGTATCGTTAAGCAACTTATTGGGGAGATTCAAAATGCAATCCAGTCATTCCGGGCGTATTTAGTGGAGCTGGATAAGACGGTGAAGCCGGTGATTGGATAATTGTTAATTGTCATAGTTCTAATAGTGTCATTGCGAGGGACGAAGCAATTTAGCAACTCTGGGCTCATCGTCGTGCTCATCTCAATAAAATAACGAAAAGATATGAACACTAAGCAACCATCTGGGCAAAGCCAAGCTAATTGCTTAGCTTATCACATTTTTCAGTTTATTTTTGATTGAGATAGCACTCGGCTTTGCAAAACATAAAACATGGAGTATACTATATTAAAACAAAACCCAAAGTTATGTCGAAGTTGTTGAAAAGGTTGGTGCTTGCAGGATTGTCACTACTGATGGTGCTCGGGAGTTTTCTGAGTATTTTGGTGCCGAGTGTATCGGTTAGTGCAGCTACGGGTGAGCGGATTACTGATTTGCCGCCTCTGACTTATGAGGATTTCCGTGGTGTGGGTATCCCTGATTCTACATTTTATGTGCCGGCAAGTAAAGATGTGCTGGACTCCAGTGTGAGTAATAACTGTCTACGTCCCGAATCCCAGGGAGATAGCAAGGGAAAGCTTGGAAACTTGGTGTATGGGGACACTACGCCGTACGGATCTGGACGCGACACTTCCCAAAGCGCATATTTTTGCTTTTTCCGCACTGATAAGAGTGCTGATTGCGAGGCTGACAGCTTTATTAACAAGTTCAACAATCCAAAATACAAAAAAGCTACCGATATCATCCCGAGCGATCCTGATGTGCAGGCCTGTATCCAATTTGTACGAGCAGGAGATCGCTGTATCGTGGATAATGCCAAAATCGGCAGCGTCGATGGCAAGCAAAACCCACTGACTATCCGTACTGACACTGGAAAAACAAAATTGGTAAATGTAGCGTATTTGTCGAGTGAAACATTTGGCGGTGCTATCTCAACTGCGTTCTACTGTGACTTGCAGGCAAATAGCGATACGATTATTAAAGCTCAGGGGGGCATTATCCGCGATATTGATACTAGATGTCAGGGCAACCCGTATCTTGTTGTGTCAGGCGTCCAGGCGTGTCTACGCGGGCAATACTTGCTCGATGGATATGGAACACCTAAAAATACAATCTCTGGAACTACGGGGCAGGGAACCTTTGGAAGCGCAATAATTGCAAACCGTGTCGATAAACAGTGCGTCCAAAATCCAAATGTACAAGTAGATGGGCTGCCAGTGTGTCAAAATGGTATATATACTGCTGACCTGATGGGACTTCAAGACGTCGCAATCCAGCAAGCACTGGCACCAGCAAAGACGCTAGTTGCAAAAGATGGGCAAAATGCAACGTTAACTGGGTGGGGACAAATTAAAGATTGTGGTTTTGGAAATGTAATGTGTGTTGCACGAGAATTTGTGGATGGTATTGGTACGTTTTTGATCAAAGGTGTATTAGGTATAATAGCGCTTATTATAGGTGTTGTTGTATTGGCATTAAAATTAGTAGTGTATCTCGAGGCAAGTGTCATCAATACGATCTTGCTCATCAACCCCGCGTCAGATCAGTTTATTGGTATCTCGCAGTCTGTAGTCAAAATCGTGCAAAGCTTGGCATATCTCATGATATTGATAACGGTTGCCGGCCTCGGTCTCAACTACATCATCGGCAACAAATCAGGACGCAGCGACATCAGTGGGGTTATCCTCAATATCGCGGTATTGGCAATCGGTATCCAATTTAGTTTTTTTGCGGTAGCTGCGGCGATCGCGTTGTCTTATCAAATCGGATACGTCTTTTCAAGTGGAATTATCTCGGCGGCACCTGCATTGGCAAATAACACTGTCATCAATGCACAAAATATATTTACAGGATTTACCGATGCGATTTTAATCAGTTTCAATATACCGGTAAATATTCTTGATAATGTAAGAAATATATTTTCTGGGGGATGGGATAATAACTTGAACTCAGCTTTTTCGGTGTTTATCGAGCTGCTTATCGGTGCGGTAGTACTAGGATTCACGGCGGTTGCATTTTGGAAATTGCTGATGACACTTGGTACTCGTTTGGTTGTATTGTTTTTACTGCTCATCTCATCGCCAATCGGGTTTGTGATGTATGTCTCGCAGTACCCTGCATTTAAAAAGGCTGGCGACTCGTGGTTTCGCACGTTTACCACCTATGTGTTGTCGTTTCCGATCGTTGTGATCATGCTCTCGTTTGGGATCATCATCATCCTCAAGTTTAACTCCGCGATGGATTCGTACTACGTCGGATTTGTCAACAACAAAACTACCAATGCATCTGGTGCAGACAGCGGTATCACCCCAGAACTGATCAACACCTACATCCCGATCTTTCTCAAGATGGCGATCACGCTCGGATTTTTGCAGTTTTTCACCAACTACATCGATAAATCGCTGATGCCATTTACGTCGCAGGCGATTAGTGGGTTTAATAAAGCGGTTGGCGGTACAAATTCATTTTTTAGAAAGTCGCAGGCGCGATTTAAATCTGCTCAGCAATTGGTTGGTAAATTTGGGAGAGGTGCTGCGGCAACCACTGGAGTAGCGGTCGGTGGAGCACGAGGAATGGGCAGAATACTGAGCAATATCTCAGCAGGTGGAAATGCACTCTTGAGTGGAAAAAGTGCCAAAGTGGCTTTGCGAAATGCTGTTGGACGCAATGACGCAGGAACAGGAACGCGAGATGGACGCACATTGTTATCAGAAACAATAGCAGGATACAAGGTAGGTAAAGATTTTAATACCACCAATCCTGCGTCACAAGCCTACCAAGCCCAAGTATTGGCAGGACGAAAAGAAATCGGCGCTGGACTAAGACAGGGCGCAGCTGAAACCGCAGTTAGACTCAGACGATTGGCACAAAATGCAGATGGAACCGATAATGAATTGCTGACGTCGCTTGCGGATACTTATAGTCGCAAAAATGGTATCAAAAATAATCAATTTGATGGATACGGTGGTGCAAATATGAAAAATGTCACTACTGAAGAACAAAAAAGATTTGTGGAACGCGAGGCGGCGAGTGCTCGAGCCCTAGTAGTTCGCCCAGCTGATGCAGGAAAGCGTGCGACAACCGCCTATGCAAATTTGATTGAGACACGCTACTCGGAGATGCTTGAGGAGGCACGTCGAACTGCTGGAGTGGCAAATGTAAGTGATCTGTCTGAAGATGCACGAAATGAGGTCGCAAGAAAGCTAGTATTTGATGGTGGTGGACGAGCAAACGTCAAAGATGCGCTCGATGAACTTGGGGAGAAATTTGGTGCATCAGAGCGTGATGCAGTACGCAAAAGTGGAAAACTTAGTGAACTCTTTGGCTCAGCAGGATATCAGCAGGAATATCTCAATCAAGGTCCTGGAGGGGTTGATGTGCTCAAAAAACAATTTTCTGGAGATAATCTGGCTGGATTGCTCAATGACGGCTTGATCGAAAATGAAGTCATTGAAAATATACGTACGGGCGCGATTCGTAAAGCAATTGAAAAACCAGAAGAAGTTGATCGTCGAAACTTTGATGACCCTGGATTTTTACGTGATGTAGAAAAGACCATGGAAAGTAAATATCGCGGCCTTAATCCAAATCTGATTTCAGAAAAATGGTCAAAGATGGGACTCCAAGGACGTAGCGCGATGCCCGAGGGTTCAATTAGCAAAATATTTAGTGAGATTGAAAACTCTGGTATGACACTCGAGCAGCAAACTACTGCCAAGAAATCGATTCGGGCTACCCTGGCGTCAGATTTTAGAAGTACTCGTGATTTGCTGGATATCGAAGACGCACAGGCTAGCGGTATGAAACGAGAGGATGTGCAAAAAATGCAGCGTGCCCGCTATGAGGGAATCAGTGATAAACTCGCCGTTGAAAGTGCAAAAATGATCAAGGGTCATACCGGTACTAATGTTGAACTAGCAACCAAACTTCAACAACAATTTCAAAACTCAGGTGAGTTTACTGGTGCAATTCCACAACTTGATGAGTCGCATGTCAAAGAGCTGCGGGATAACTTTAGTTCACTGTCTCAAACTGATTTGGCGCGCAGCCAGGCTCGATCAGCGATGCGTGAACTCGCTGGCAGCACTGGACGCATAAATATGTCAGTAGCTGCTGAGCAAGCACCAATTCGTGATGAGCTCAAAAATATGGTACTCGAGCAAGTCAAAGCAGGCAAAGATGTCGATATTGCCGGACAACAATTTTCTAAGGCTGATGCCGTTACTCAGTTGAGAGATGCAATTGCTACAAGTACGCGAAACCTTGATCCAGCCAAAAAAGAAGCCAAACAAAGGGAACTTTTTGCGCAGTATTTTGGTAAAGACACCTCACGTGCAGCAACTGATAGCGAGCTCAAAGAAAAGATTGCTGACGGTGGATTTAAAAAATACATGGGTGGAAAATTTGATCCAATCAACAAATCGCAAGATCTCTCAAAATCGATGTACGAAGGCATTTTGGCAGCACCATTTGCAGCAGCATTTACCCCAGCCCTGAGAGAGCAAATTGCGCAAACTATTACAGAGGATAACCGCTTCAATGAGCAAACTATATCTCGCAATATGGACAATGGTAAGCCACAAGAGAAAAATAATCAAATGACCCGTGAGATGCTGGAAGAATTGCGTCGACAAAACGCCGGTAGCGCTGGTGGTCCAAATCCAGTGGTTGCAACGTCAGTCTTTACTCCAGGACTAGTAGATATCGCCGAAGAGTTTTCTATTAAAGTGCCAACTAAAGTGGTGCAAGATAAATCTAAAGCAGATGTTCAAAGTCTGCGTCAACAAGGAAAG
This sequence comes from bacterium, assembly GCA_043754825.1. Lineage (GTDB taxonomy): Bacteria > Patescibacteriota > JACMRA01 > JACMRA01 > JACMRA01 > JAYUUP01. Next base: position 5,589 of record JAYUUP010000013.1, read on the forward strand.
TTTGGTAAATTAAATGCACGCGATATTTCAAAAATAGCTCCGGCCGCAATCAATATAAATCAAGCGATTGTCGAACCTACTCCAGCCCCTCCATCGCAGCCAGCTGCTCCCCGCGCACTCAATCCAAAAATAGATCAGATTAGTGCAGCACTTGGGGCAAGAGCAATTGGTGCAGCATCCCAAAGTCCGGCACCGATATTTTCTGGCAATAGCACACCGTTTATACCACAAAATATACCTGATTCAGCAAATATTGTGACACGGCAAAACGCTGCCATACCAGCTGCGAATGCTTCAAATGCAAATAATGCTACCGTAACTCCTATTGTTTCATCACAATTTACAGCTCCCCAAGTTGCAGACACTTTCAAGTCGACAACACAACCGCAATTTTCTACGCCGCAAAATACTTATACTTCTCCAGAATCCACACCATTGATTCCTAAAAATAATACTGACAACTCTCAGCCACAAGAATATCAAAACGCAGGTGCAGCATTTGTCGAGCAATCGCAAGCAATTCAAACACCAGCACCTACTGCGGACCA
>JAYUUP010000014.1:0-2072 GCA_043754825.1 bacterium
GTAAAATATCCAAGCCGCTCCGAGATAGATTTCCAACTATTTTCAAGATGGAGAGTTACTCGATGGATGAAATGCTAGAGCTGGTGGAGCGCAATGTAGATATCCTCGGGATAGAGCTGGACCGCCAAGCAAAAATCCTGGTATGTGAGCGTTCCCGCGGCGTTCCTCGCATTGCCAACAACATCCTCAAACGCCTGGTTGATCTGCATACCGTGCACAAAACGGGTGAGATAAACGGCGCTCAAGCACTCGAGTTTTTGACTGAGCTCGGTATCCTCGAAAAGGGACTCACAAAAGCTGACTTGACCTACCTCAAAGCCTTGCGAAGCGGAAGTATCTCGCTGAAAACTATGGGTGGGGTCTTGTCTGAGGAAACTGATACTATCGAGTACGCAATCGAGCCGTATTTGATCAATCTTGGATTTGTTGATAAAGATAGCAGCGGACGCAAACTCACTCTCAAGGGACGTACATATATCGATACTATAGTAGGCGAGCACAGCGGCAATACAGGCGATGAAGTATTATAGTACCCCGAGCAATCTCAAACCCGTCACGATATTGGTGAGTGCAAATGCAAATATAAGTATCCCAACAATCTTTGACAACACACTATTCCACCGTGAGTTTTGAATATGCATACTAAAGGCAGACATCAAAATCAGCATCGGTAATGTCCCCAGTGCAAAAAACAGCATGACTAGTGCCCCACCCATAAAATTTCCAGTAGACACCGCATATAACTGCATTGATTGGGTAAATCCACAAGGTAGAAAAAAAGTCATAATCCCGATCATAATTCCCACATACAGCGAACCTTTTTGAGATAATACATCGACCAGTGATTGTGCTTTTTTCTGTAAGATATTAGTTGAAAATAGTGTGATATTGAGCATGGATAACGCAGCCAAAATCATAATAATTGCCAGCGATATATTGATGATACCGCTAGTTGTGGGAGATATTGCCACCGCCGAACCTATCAATCCCAGTATTCCGCCTAATACAAAAAATCCGACTACTCGGGCAATATGCAGCCCAAAAAGTGCATTTGTAGTGTAGTTTTTATGAAGTTTTGCAACTGCGGCCGAAAAAGTCAGTATAAATCCTCCCGTTACCACCATACACGATGAAAACGATGCGATAACTCCGACAAAAAAAATAGCGGGGTAGGTGATAGTTTGCGGTGAAAATTGATCGAGAAAGCCGGATTTTTGCAGTAACATAAACAACGTTATAAAGATCGCACTTATCCCTACCGCGACACCCAAATCTCGGCTCCAAAATGGTTTTTTGCTTGGCGTAGTCGAAACAGAATATCCATCGCCTCCAATCAGTTCATTGATGGTATTGATAACGGTATCGATCTGCGTCTCATCTTGAAACGTCGCTTTGATAGATTTTTGTTTGATATTTACTACAACATCCACTACACCATCAACTGTTTTCAGCTTTTTTTCCAGATAAAACTCACACGCAGTACAGTGCATTTGAGGCACGTACAATATTTTTTTGATAGTAGGCATGCTTAGAGTGATAAATTTTTGAGTCTCAACGAATTATAGACTACGGTGAGACTTTCAAATGCCATTACGGCACCAGCAACTACTGGATTAAAAGTAAAACCGAGTCCATAAAATACTCCTGCGGCAATCGGTATCGCAATAATATTGTATCCAAATGCCCACATAAAATTAAAATTGATCTTTTTAACGGTTTCTTTGGCAAGCCGGATTGACTTGGGAATTCTAGCTATGTCGCCGCCGAGTATAGTGATTGGTGCTGCGTCGATGGCAATATCCGATCCAGTACTCATAGCAATGCCTACATCACTTTGGGCAAGTGCCGGCGCATCATTTACCCCATCGCCAACCATGGCCACCGTGTATTTTTTTTGTTGCAGTTCGTGTATTACATCGCGCTTGTCTATCGGTAACACCTGACTTTTATAGGACGTAACCCCGAGCGTCGATGCAACTTTTTGGACAATATCCTCGCTATCACCCGAAAGCAACATAGTACCGATTTTTAGAACATCAAGTTTTTTAATCGTGTCTTTGGACTCGGTTTTT
>JAYUUP010000015.1:0-2058 GCA_043754825.1 bacterium
GTCAGAGGTACATGGAACTGTGGATACAATCGTCAAAATCAAATCGTTGCTAACTAAAATTATTTTCTCATTTGCCAAAAATCGCTTAGCTGACTTTGATATTTTCATTAATGTCCACTCAATCCGAAAATACTCTTGAGGAAAATTTGATTTTGCAGTTGCAGTCGCTCAACTACACGCTCGTTACTATCGACGATGAGACTCAGCTTTTGGCAAATTTGCGGCGGCAAGTCGAGCTGCACAACTCTACTACGCTCACCGATACTGAGTTTGGGCTGGTGCTCATCCACCTGCGTCAGAGTAGTCCATTTGCTGCCTCTGAGATACTGCGGCAGCGTATGCATCTCGAGCGCGACGATGGTACTGATGTCTACCTTGAGTTTATAAACCAGCAAAAGTGGTGCCAAAACCGGTACCAAGTCACACGTCAGGTAACTATGAACGGTGCTTACAAAAACCGCTACGACGTCACCATCCTCATAAACGGACTCCCTCTGGTACAGATCGAGCTAAAGCGACGAGGACTCGAGCTCAAGGAAGCGTTCAATCAAGTAAATCGCTATCACAAGCACAGCTATGGCGCATCGGCGGGGTTGTTTTTGTATATCCAGCTATTTGTCATCTCAAATGGTGTCAATACCAAGTACTTTGCCAACAACAAGCCAGGCGCAGGACAAAAAAAGATGGGATTTGAGCAGACGTTTTATTGGTCAGACGAGCAAAACAATCAGATCACGCAGCTCGATCAGTTTGCAGATATATTTTTGGAGCCATGCCAACTCTCAAAGCTCATTACCAAGTATATCGTTCTCAACCATACTTCAGGTCTGCTCATGGTGCTGCGCCCATACCAGTTTTATGCTGCGGAGGCTATCGTAGAGCGCGTCAAAACTAGTGATAAAAACGGATACATCTGGCATACCACCGGATCTGGCAAGACACTGACTTCATTTAAAGCAAGCCAACTCCTCACGCAGCTCCCGCAGGTACACAAAGTTGTATTTGTAGTGGATCGCAAAGATTTGGACTATCAGACGTCCCAAGAGTTCAATCACTTTTGTGCGGGGAGTGTAGATGCCACAAACAACACGCTATCTCTCGTAAAGCAACTAGCAGACAATAACACCAAGCTAATTGTCACCACTATCCAAAAGCTAAACAACGCCATCACCGCTGATCGCCATAATCTGCACATCCAAGATATCCAGGATAAAAAGATCGTATTTATATTTGATGAGTGTCATCGCAGTCAGTTTGGCGATACCCACAAAAATATCACGCAGTTTTTTTCGAGTGCGCAGCTGTTTGGATTTACGGGTACGCCGATATTTGCTGAAAATGCGAGTACCAACACTCTGGGCAAGCGCACTACCAAAGATTTGTTTGATGAGTGCCTCCACAAGTATGTCATCACCGATGCGATACGGGATGAAAATGTACTCCGTTTTTCTATCGAGTATATCGGGAAGTTTGTGCAGCGCAGTACAGCCCTCTCTCCCGGTGATATCTCAGTCGAGGCTATTGACACCCAAGAAGTGATTTTGTCACCTGCGCGCACCGAAAAGATAGTGGATTATATCATCCAAAACCATGATCGCAAGACCAGCTCTCGGGATTTTACTGCATTGATGTGTGTCAGTAGTATCGAGGCGCTTACTCAGTATTACGAGGCATTTCGGCAAAAAAAACAAGCTGGAGTGCACAATCTGCGTATCGCGACTATTTTTTCATACGGTACCAATGAAGACGACAAGCTGGCAGACAGCGACCTCGGGAGCAGCGAGATAGTTCCGGAGGAGGGTGAGATCATCAATCAGCACTCGCGTGATATTTTGGAGAGCTATATCTCTGACTACAATCAGATGTACAATACAAAGTTTACCACGCGTGACTCGCAGTCGTTTTATGATTATTACAATAACATCGCGCAGCGCGTTCGCAATCAAGAGGTAGATATTTTGCTCGTAGTCAATATGTTTTTGACCGGATTTGACTCCAAAAAACTAAACACACTTTACGTTGATAAAAACTTGCAGTATCATGGTTTGATCCAGGCAT
>JAYUUP010000016.1:0-18233 GCA_043754825.1 bacterium
GGCTTCGGCACTAATTACCATTTCATATTTTTGCCCAGATTCGGGATGAATATCACCGGCATAAGCAACTTTAATATCTACAAAATGTGCAGGTTGTGGGATATCTCGCCCAAAGTTGACATTTTTTGAGTGAAAATTAGTTTTGTTAGTACCACATTCAAAATTGGTTAGGTTTTCACAGGAATCATCAATATATATTTTTAGAGTGTCACTTTCAATTAGATCAACCAATCCTGCGTACCCAATTTCGGCGCCAGTCATTGTTAGCACTGTCTCAGGAGATGCCAATGAGAGCTCACCCATCGCATGCAGTTTTTGAAGTTTTTCCTCATTAAATTGGCGATCTGCTCGAATTGCAGCTACCACAAACACATTATTTTTATCTATGTAAAACAGTGTTTTGATGCAATGCGCGACGTCGACATCCATGACTTTGTAAAGTGCATTTACACCGATTATGCCAGGCAAATGCATATCCTCGCGTGGCAAAAACTCTACAACCGTGTTTTCATCCGAGATTTTTGCAGGAGCCACATCTTGATTGTATGCAATGGTGGTTCCGGGTACCAATAGTGTCTTGTCTTCACCGGCACTACATACTACTTGAAATTCGTGCGATAGTTTTTGCGTAAAGATACCTCCCGAGGCTTGAACTACGTATGCCTTGAGCTCCATATCTGAGTAGGCATCGAGGTAGGCTTGTTTGACGGACTCGTAGTATGCTGCACGACTCTCCTCACTCGTATGAAAATCATACATATCCTTCATCCGAAACTCACGTCCACGCATCAAACCTGCCTTGGAGCGTAACTCATCACGAAATTTGGTTTGAATTTGATAAATCGATAGGGGGAATACTCTACTTTTTTGATCATACTCAGGCAAATCTTTCCAGGACTGAATAAACTGCTTGGCAATGGGGACCACCTGCTCTTCGTGTGAAGGGGCAAGAGCATACTCAGTACCAGTTTGCGAGTTTAGTTTGAACAAAATATCAACTGTCGACCAGCGCCCGGATTGGAGCCACCATTCCTTGGGGTGGAGTGCATTTAAGGACACTTCTTGACCTCCGATGTTATTCATTTTAGTACGCACAATCGCCTCGATTTTGTTGAGCATTTTTAAACCAAGTGGCAACATCGCGTATACTCCCGCCATTGTTTTGGTGATATACCCTGCGCGGATAAAAAGCTGAGCGTTGAGACTGGTTTCATCTGCCGGAACATCGCGGCTCGTTTTACTGAAAAGTTGGGAGAGTCGCATACAGGATAAGATGAATTATTTTTTAGCTTTTTTAGTGGAATTTTTCTTGGCGAGCGGTTTCTTGGCTGTCGATTTGGCAGTTTTTTTTACGATTCCTGGCTTTGCTGCTTGCTCAATTTCGGTCGCAGCTACCTCGATAGTCTTTTCGCCATTGAGGATATGCATTTGCTTTTTAAGATATGGGTCATCTTGGATAATTTCCTTGAGGAGTTCATGGGCGTGGGTGACGTAATGGCGGTTGAGGTAGATTTGGCGAAGCGTTCCAATGAGAGTACCGGTGATAAGATATGCATTGAGTCCGATAGTTACGCTGTAATTAAAAAATATATAGATAAACGGAATCACGTAAATCATTTGCACTTGCATACTTTTTTGCAATTGATCTGCGAAATCTGGCGCATTTGGATCGGCATTGGCTTTTTTTATCTTCTCTGGTTCTGGTAGGTTTGGTTTTTTGGCCCACTTATAGATATACATTCCCTGCAAATATGAGAGTATTCCCACACTGAGCGGTAATATAAATCCCCAGGTATAATCGGTGGAACGTGAGGCAACGTTGAGCCCCAAAAATTGTCCACTAAAGTGCCCAAGACCATCAGCAGAGATAAATGGATAAATACCAGTCACTTCACTGCGACTTGAGGCAAGTTGTACTACATGAAATATCGCAAGCAAAAATGGAATTTGCAACAACATCGCTAAAAAAGACCGGCCATTTTGGATATTGTGCTTCTTCAAGAATTCGCCACGCATTTTGAGCATTTCTTGTGGCTTCGCTTTGTATTTCTCTTGGATACGGGTTAATTCTGGCGTCAAGTATCTTGTTTTCTGTCCATCGATATACATCTTTTTGTAAATCGGCCACATGATAATATTGACTAAAATCGAAATTAATACAAAGGCCAGGCCAGTATCATGAGTAATATTTTCAAAAATTTGGATAATGTTGGTGACGGGACGCGTGACGATTTCGTTGTAAGCATCAGTGAGAAAAGACATGGGGCAAGATTAGTTTTGGGATGAAGTGTTTTGGGAAATTGAGTCGAGAATAGTATTTACGCGTTGTTCGGTGTCATCCTGTTTATACACAAAAAAGTGAATATGCGCCTTGCGAAAGGTAATACCCGACTCATAGAGGTACTGCGAGAGTGGTTTGCAGGTTTTTCGTAGTTTTTCCAAAGTGGTACCAAGCTTGCCATCAATCGTCGAAATACCAATCTCAACTCGCTGAGTCTTGCCACTATACTTGGCGCTGCGGATATTCCAAAATAGGTTTCTGAGCTCTTCACGTCCTAAGAGAAACAACGAAATTGAGACAATCAGTTGTCGGTTTTTTTGCTTTTGTGCACCAGTATTTTTCTTCATCAGAGTAGTAAAATTGAGTGGTATTTGTGGGATTGTCAACTCGAGCTTTAGATCACTGCTTTGAGGTAGTACCCCGTAAAACTATTGGGATCGTTGGCGATTTGCTCTGGTGTGCCAACTGCTACAATGTCCCCGCCTTTATCTCCACCTTCCGGTCCTAAATCTATTAGCCAATCACTCGACTTGATGACGTCAAGATTGTGCTCGATAATCACTACAGTATTGCCTTTATCAACCAGTTTTTGAAGCACCCCAAGCAGTTTTTTTACGTCAATCGGGTGCAGTCCAGTGGTTGGCTCATCAAGAATATAAATCGTATTTCCCGTACCGACTTTAGATAGCTCAGTAGCCAGTTTTACACGCTGTGCCTCGCCTCCTGAAAGGGTTGTTGCTGATTGCCCAAGCTTGATATATCCAAGACCCACATCCAATAGTGTCTGCAGTTTTCGATAGATTAGTTTGTTATTTTTGAAAAAGTCATTGGCATCTTCCACAGTCATCTCGAGTACATCAGCAATCGATTTGTCGCGATATTTCACCTCTAACGTCTCACGATTGTAGCGGTGTCCATTGCAATCTTCACACACAATATACACATCCGGCAGAAAATTCATCTCGACTTTGATCATACCCTCACCCTTGCAAGTTTCGCAGCGACCACCCTCGACATTGAAGCTAAACCTGCCACTGGTATACCCCCGTGCTTTGGACTCTGGAAGTCCGGTAAATAAATCCCGAATTGGTGTAAAAAGTCCGGTGTAGGTTGCTGGATTTGATCGAGGAGTGCGCCCGATAGCACTTTGATCGATGATGATTGGCTTATCAATATTGTCGAGCCCGAGCATATCGTCGTATTTACCAGTATCAAGCCGAGAATCATAAAAATAATTCATGAGCTCATTGGAGAAAATTTGATTGATAAGAGTAGATTTTCCTGAGCCTGACACACCAGTGATACAGACCATTTTTTTGAGAGGAATGTGAGCGTCGACATTTTTGAGGTTATTTTCTACTGCGCCAAGAATTGAGATATATTTTCCAAATTCAGCTGACCGTTTGTCCTCTTTTTTATCACGTATATTGCTATATTCTATATTGTATGGCAATATTTGGCGCCGAGTTTTTGGTAACTCAATCGCCTCCTTACCTGCTAAAAATCGCCCCGTTGGTGATTCATCGAGCAGCATAACTTCGGCAGGAGTTCCCGTCGCCACCACTAGTCCACCATCACGCCCAGCTGCAGGTCCGATATCCACAATAAAGTCAGCCTCACGCATGGTTTCCTCATCATGTTCTACTACCAACACAGTGTTTCCCAAATCGCGCAGACGTTTGAGTGTCGAGAGGAGCTTAGTATTGTCACGCTGGTGCAAACCAATGGAAGGTTCATCTAGGATATACAGCACGCCAGTGAGTCCAGATCCAATCTGAGTTGCCAGACGAATACGCTGCGCTTCTCCACCCGAGAGCGTATTTGCAGCTCGTGAGAGAGAAAGATAATCAAGTCCTACGTTTTGTAAAAATGTTAATCGGGCAATCACTTCTTTGAAGATCATTTTGCTGATTTCTTGGTCTTTTTGCTGCAAGACTCCTTTATCACGAAGTTCACAGAAAAAATTAAGACAATCCCGCACTGAAAGTTCGTTTACTTGGGCAATATTTTTCTCACCAACTGTAACTGAAGTTGCTCGCTCATTGAGACGCGCCCCCTTACAAGTCGTACATGGTTTTTTGCTCATATAACTCTCAATGTCCCGCCGAGATGCATCAGAGACTGATTCTTTGTAGCGGCGCTTGAGATTAGTGATAACTCCTTCAAAATCCTTATCGCCAAACAATACTGCGTCACGACCTTTTTGCGGCACTTTTTTCCATGGATCAGAAAGTTTGAATCCGTTGCGCGTGGCGACTTTCTCTAAAATTTTAGTCAACCAACCCCCAGAAACAGTCATCTTTGAAAAAGGTCGAATCGCACCTTCAACAATAGATAGAGTATCATTTGGCACTACCAAATCGGGATCAACCTCGGTCAAATAGCCAAGTCCGGAGCATACTGGACATGCACCGTGCGGAGAGTTAAATGAAAACATGCGAGGCTCGAGCTCTTTGATTTTGTTTTTACTAAATTCGAGCATCAGCTCTTCATCTTTGGCAATAATCACCAGCGCTTTTTCCTTGCCGAGTTTAAGGGCAACTTCCAGTGAGTCTATCAGGCGAAGGCGATTTTCTTCACTGACTTCGATGCGATCGATCACCATCTCGATTGAGTGTTTTTTTTGCTTGTCGAGCTCCAGCTTTTCAGCCTCCTCCATCAGTACAATCTTACCATCAATGCGGATGCGGCGATATCCTGCAGCTTTGGTGTCGAGTATCGCTTGTTTATGCCAACCTTTTTGATCGTTGACGAGCGGTGCCAAAAATATAGCATTGTGACCGCTTCCGGCAACAAGGATGCGCTTGACCATGCCACTCGTTGACTCTACTCGCAGATTTTCTCCAGTCAGCGGGTCTTTTTGAATGCCGATTTTAGCATACAGCAAGCGTAAATAATCGTGGATTTCGGTGGTTGTACCCACTGTGGAGCGCGGATTTTTTGAAGTAGACTTTTGATCGATCGAGATAGCTGGTGACAATCCTTCGATAGTATCGACATCGGGTTTTTCCTTGAGACCGAGAAATTGACGTGCATAACTCGAGAGTGACTCGACATACCGCCTCTGTCCTTCAGCATAAATCGTATCAAATACGAGTGATGATTTGCCTGATCCAGAAAGCCCTGAAAATACTACTAATTTATTTTTTGGAACTATCACACTAATGTTTTTAAGGTTGTGTTGCTTGGCGCCACGTACCGTGATATAGTCGTGGGGATTTGGCACAAACGTCTCGTCTGCCAACAACTCGGGCGTGTTGAAGTTTTCAAAACCAGGATCGGTTTGTGGCTGTTTTATCATGTATTTAGCTACGCACAACCCCTGTCATTTGTCAATAGTGAAATGCCCGCAAAAGTTGACAACACACAGCGATAATCACATTTTTATCTAAACTCATGTTTTCGTCAGTGCGCACGATCTCCCTCACAAACAATTTTTTATTGCTCAGCATTATTGTATTGAGTGGGTATATCATCGCTACACCATATCTCCCGGTTATTTCGCATACGATTCATGAACAATCAGTTACCGAATATGACCGATACGTCTACAAATCTGAGGTAGCGGCAACCAAAGGGCTTGACCAAACAAAACTAAAGCCAATCCCCACTGAAAATCGCATCATCATCCCCTCGATGAGTTTAGATGCGCCAATACTCGAAGGTGACTCTAAAGATGTGCTAGATAGTGGAATCTGGCGCAGACCAAAAACGAGTACTCCGGACACGCAGTCAAATACCGTCATCGTCGCTCATCGATTTTTATATACAAAAAATAACTCTAGCGATACATTTTATTTTTTAGACCAGGTTAAGATTGGCGATACCATAACCGTATTTTGGAAGAAAAAAGAGTATAGTTATCGAGTAACCACTATCAAAACGGTGGATCCGAGCGCTATCGAAATTGAAAAACCTAGCGACACACCGATGCTGACACTCTACACCTGCACGCCAGTCTGGTCTGCAGCACAACGCCTGGTAGTAGTCGCAATCCCCATTTGATATGTCTAGCTTAAAAAAAGAACTTGTTCTCACGTTGATATTGTTGCTTATTTTAAGCGCCCTATTTTATCTATTTTTCTCGATTTTAGACGCCCAGCAATTTTCTGAATTTTAATCTTTACCCAAAAATATACGAGAGAGCGCTCGAGCTACCGTGGGTACCGTGTCCATTCCCGGTATTGCGATATAACGAGTCTGCCACTGTGGATAAAATTTTTGCTTGAACTTCGTTATCCCTGAAAACGAGTACTTTACTGGCAACAACGATACAAATCGCTTGACGATGCGGTTATTTTTTTCATCGCTGGTAAATGCGACGCCTAGATTTACCTCTTGGTAGTTTTTTTCCTTAAAATGCACAAGTGTTGATGCCATTAGTCCATCCATTACCCCTGGTTTTGCTTCAGGGCTGCGTGCCAAAATATCTAGTAAAAGTCCCGTCTGATACGGTAAAAAAGTCATCAAAGCTTGGATAGAATCATTGTATTTTGCGATACAAACATAACCGGGAATGCCACGGTCAACCGGCCAGTAATTGAGTGAGAATCGTGCTTTAACTCCTGTAGTATTATTGTATATTGTCCGCAAAAAGCTAGTAACTGCTATTTCATTTTTATCATCAAGCTCATTAAACGAAATAATTGAGATCGTGATACCGTCTCTCGCAAGCTTATTGAACGCATAGCGGACATCCTTGTATGGAGAAAGTAGTAAATCAAAAGACTTTAGTGGCACGAGTGCATCTTGACCCATTGGTACCGAGGCAAATCCTGCATTTGAAAGCGTGCTTTGCACCTGAGATGACGACTGAAAAAAGAAGGGAAGTTTGCCCTCACTGTGAGCATATTTGCTAAACTCAGTAACGAACCGCTCGCGCGATACTTTTGTTGAATTTAGCGCAAAAACAGGATCGCCCAATACAACCATCGTATCGTAAAATGGCAAACAGTAAAGTCGATGATTATCAAGTTCAAACAACTCCAAGTTTTGGGAGACCTTGAGCATCGCCAAGTTGTCAGGATCCTGCACTGCTTTAGTAATATCACTCTGTGCCACTGTAGTAGTCCACCCGATTTTGTATTGATCCGGATCACGACCGACCAAAAGTGATATCACAAAGTTTAGTATCAAAAAACCGCCGCCAAAACTAACAAGCTGCACAAATATCCAGGCGCTATTTGTTATCGGCATCAACTCATGAGTGAGATACATTTGGTTTGAGGCATCGAGTATTCCATACCAGTATCCGCCCAAGACATCGATCACGTCTACCGTGCCCACCAGCTGAGAGCCAAACATCCTAAATCCAGTATCAATCAAAATTACATATAAAAAAAGCGATATCAAAATTGCCACGAGTCGTCTTTCAAGTCGAAATGCAACATTTAATACGCGAAAATATCGAGCATTGATCAGCAACACTACCAGTTCAACACTCGCCAAAAAGGACGCCACATAATTTTTATCTTGAAATACATTGTACACGATAATGCCACCCATCAGCACCACGGTGATCAGCCAGGCAATCTCGCGGCGCTTGAGAAGATACCAAAATAAAATCCCAAAGAAAAGTGTTGTAAAAACTACCAGCCTGAGATAATCGGTCACGAAAAATCCACCCCAAAATTGGTGTTCAAGCCTGGATTCAATTCGTAATTCCTTGAGTAGACGCAGGGTATGCCCAATCCAAAGTCCAATAAATACCGTATAAAAAACCCCGAGCGAAATTGCGTTGAAAACAGTGCGAGGATTTAATTTGGATACCATAAAATAATTGAGAGCAAAAAAACTACTATTAACAAGTAAAAAAGTGTCTCAAACGCTCAGTTAATTTATTATTTATTTAGCAGCCAATTTTACTATTCCAAATAATTCATTGCTCGACTGTTCCAAAAGGTGTAGCAGCTGTTCTTTTTCAGCATCAGATAGTGGCGAAAGCAGTTTTTCACTAATATTGTGATATTTGTCCTGTGAATCTTGCTCTATATCGACACCTTTTTGAGATAATTGCAGGAGCACTTTGCGGCGGTCTTCTCCATTTTTTCGCACAATCAGTTTTTTTGATTTGAGTGAGTCAGCAATATAAGTTGCACGTGGCATCGAAACATCAAGAAACTGCGCAATTTGTTTCATACTTGCACCGATATTTTTTCCAAGATAACGCACCATTTTGTATTCGGATCCGGTTAATCCATAGTTTTCAGCAAAATCATTATCTAGAGTAATAACATGATATATTAAATCATTCAGCAATCCAGTCAGTCGTTTCGTAAGCATAAAAGTAGTCTGAATACTGACACAAAAACTATTATTTGGCAAGAACATTTTTCACACATGAATCAAAATACTAGCATTCATCAGCATATTAAATCGCAACACACTTATGAAATATAATATTACTCTTTGTTTTTTACAGTAAATTTATAGTATAAAGCATAAATAAATTATCTTAGGCGTAAAAAAATCCACAAATTACTGTGGTTATCCAAACATATCACCGAGCTGATCCATGATACCCTCTTTTTTCTTTTTGTGATGAGGCTTACCGTGGGTTTGATGATTGTCATCGTCATCCTGATAGTGTTTTCTAGGATACTGCGATGATTGGTTATACGCAGCTGGTTGACTAGGAGCGACGTGATATTGCGGGGTAGGCTGTGGCTGATTATTGTGACTGGCAGCTTGACCAGCCTGGAACCCTGTAGAAAATCCTGCTTGATATCCGTCCTGCCACCCTGATTGCGGTAGAGAAGGGTGAACATGTGTATTGTTCATACAAAATAAACTGTTTATAAATTTTAAGTTTGTCAAGCGCAGATTTTTTGATTGAGGTGTCAGTTATTCATTTGATTCAGAGATGACATCAAGCAAGACTGCCTCTGCAAGCACCGTGTGATGACCTAGTTTCCAGGGTTTGAGCGGTAAAAAACGATTGTCGACCCCCGGTTGCAGCCAGCCACCCTGCCCAGCTCTAGTCGATTTTTGGAGCGTCTCACTGAAAATAAGCGCCTCGTCCCAAGGGCAAAATGTATTGATGATTTGTATCTTTTGTTGCACTGCGAGATCACTGAGAAGAGTATTATCAGGCAAAAAAACCTGATGCTTGGTATTAAAGTCACCCTGCACCAATACTATTTTTGAAATATCTGGTGGCAGTCCGTACTCTGCACACATATCTAGCAATAGTTGACACCCGAGCGAGTGCGCGACCACAGTAGTGACACCATTTGCGACTAAAAATAAATAGAGTGACTGATACAATTTTGGGTCTTTGGCGATGGCCAACTCTATTTTATAGTGTGCTAGCAAACTCTGTTTTCCGATCACCTGGTGCCATTTGAGTGTATTTTGCGTGCGCCAATCAAATATAACCGCTTTTTTTTGCACAAATAATGACTCAAACGCGTCAAACCCACCGAGCGCATTTTTGTGCTGCGCCCAAGGTTTCATATCTATCCCTACTCCAAATCCGTGTACCAGTCCAATCATACTTTACAATCGCAAATATATATGCTATTGTCGATATTGTCACGTGGAGGTGATACTATGTTTGCATTAGGAATATTAACTCAACTGGTAGATCAAAAACTTAGCCTTAAAAACCCAACGTTAACTGATTTAGATCAGTATCGTAGTTTTCTAATCTACCGACTCTCAATGACAGCTGTGGAGTTTACCAAGCAACTAAAAGCAAGTGAATCAACATCACACTTGAGCGTCGAGATGCACCCTGGCACACAAGATATTGTTCTTAAAATTAATGATAACTCCAAAAAAGTTCGATTTAATTTTGCTGAGATTGCTAAAGATCATGGTTATGTTGTTCCCTGTTTAAAACTTTTTAAATTTGCATTATTTCTTAATCCCGAAGTATTTGGGCGTGATCACGTTTATTACATTCTTCCAAAAAACGTAGCTTGATTAAACTTTCCCAACCGCACCCTTCTTTTCAAGGGTGCTTTTTTTATGGCCAAACCAGCGTTTTAAAGCCTTGGCATCAATATAATCTGTCAGCGGACCAACGTGGATTTTTTCTCGGGCACTCCAGTATTTTCGCCCATATAGTATCAATCCATGACTCACCGTACGCCAGTCCTCCTGTGCAAACAATTTCATAAGGTCTTGCTCGATATGCACTGGATCGGTGCGCTTTGAAAGCCCCAGCAGCTGCGAGAGACGCATGACGTGAGTATCGACTGCGATGCCCTGATTGATGCCATACACCTCCGACAGAGTTACATTTGCAGTTTTGCGCGCGACACCAGGAAACTCGATCAGCTGAGTGATAGTTTTTGGGATAATACCGCCATATTCATCCCGCAGTTTTTTAGCACTAGCGATGATGTTTTTAGCTTTACCACGATACAATCCAATCCGTGAAATATCCTGTATAAACTCGTCTTGGTTTGCACCAGCGATACTCTCAAGAGTCGGATACTTGGCAAAAAGCCCTGGCGTGACTGTATTTACTTGCTTATCAGTCGTTTGCGCCGACATAATCACGGCAAACATCAGTTCATACGGTTTTTGGTAATCGAGCTCAGTTTTGGACTCAGGAAATAATGCTTTAAGGACCTCCAAAATCTCTCCAGCTCGCTCTTTTTTGGTCATGATGCTAGCGTAGAGTCAAATCCAAAATCTGGCAAATTAAATCAACCCTTCTGATTGTAAATCTGCTAAAGCTTTGTCAAATCTTGGATCATCCACGATATTATCAAACGGTATCTTTTCAACCACTCGTTTTAAAATCAAGCCGCGCATTTGCCTCATCGACCCCTCAAATATTGACTGTTTAGTGTAGTGGCGACTGTTGCGGTTTGGATTTAGGATAGTTTTTGAGAGGTGCGTTCCATAGTCCATCAACGCCCATCCCCACTCACGCGGATTATCACACGACCACGTTTTATTGATTATTGGCAATAGTTGCTTATCTGAGATATCGAGCTGATCCACAAAAAAATGATGCAGGTACACCCGGCGAATATTGGTCTCGATAAAAGGTGTCGACAGGTTGTAAGCATAGGTGATAATCGCCGCTGCAGTAGCATGACCAATCCCTGGCAAATCATCCACTAATCTGACCTCTTTTGGAACTACCCCATTGTATTTTTCACCGATAATTTTCGCTGTTTCATGCAAAAACTTGGCGCGTCGATTGTACCCAAGCCCCTGCCAATACCTCAAAACTTCAGCAAGTTCCGCGCTCATTAGTGTCTTAAAATCCGGAAATCGCTCGATAAACTTAGTAAACAATTCAATCACTCGAGTTACTTGCGTCTGCTGCAGCATAATCTCTGAAAGCAATACATAATACCCGCGAGTGTCAGCCCGCCAAGGCATCTCCCGCCGATTTTCAGCATAATAATCCCAAACGGTTTGCACAAATGCACGCTCAATTTTGTTCACGTTATAGATTTAAATCACAAATTATTTTTAATCAAATACGCGCATGTCATTGCGAGGGACGAAGCAATCCAGCACTTTAATAAACACAAAAAAGCCACTTCATAAGGAAATGGCTAAAAAATTATTGTTATTATAGTCCAGCGAGTTCCCTCACCAGCTTACTCTTTTGCAATGCTGCGTACACTTCAGCAGTACTGTTGCCGATTGCGATGCATGTGTGTTTACCACATTTTGAATAAGCAGCATAACTGCTAAGTCCTTTTGCATAGCTTTGCACCTTGCGGACATCTACCAACGCTTCGACAACACCGATGGGTATCAACTGCATTTCTGGATGGGACACTGTTCTCCAAAGATTGTCTGGCAAATTTAGATACGAGATCTAGAAGACAACTCAGTAGTGATAGCAGATTTTTAAAGAGTTGGCAAATTATTCTCTAACTTATCGTTTCTAGCTTAATCGGGAATCTAGCAACCCAATATTACTATTAATTGACTATATAGATACTCACCTCCGCGTTCAAAAAAATTAAAGGAGTGTGACTGTGCTTGCAAGCTGATCGAGCTCCACTTTCTCTTCGCCCCTCTGTGTCCTCACACTCACTACTCCTGCCTCTATGTCTCGGGGACCGACTATGAGTATCATCGGGATTTTCATCATTAGGGCTTCTTTCAGTTTTTTGCCGAGGCCTTCGTTGCGGATGTCTTTTTCGTAGCGGAGTTCGTTGTATTTTAGGGGTTTATCCAGGACGATTTGCGAGAGTATTTCCTCGATTTTTGCGACGTAGTCTAATACTGCTGGGTCATTGTTTACGGTCAAGATGCGGACTTGCTCCGGTGCCATCCACAGGGGAAAGTGACCCTTGGTACGCTCGAGAAATATAGCTAAAAATCGCTCATATGATCCGAGTATCGCGCGGTGGATCATGACTGGTGGTTTTTCACTGCCATCGACATCTGTATAAGTAAGTCCAAAGCGTTGTGGTGTCGCAAAGTCGAGCTGTACAGTAGAGAGTTGGCGGTCGTTACCCTGCAAATCTTTGTACATAAAGTCGAGTTTTGGACCATACAACGCCGCCTCACCTTCACAAATTGTACCATTAAGTCCAAGCTCGATATTGAGATCTTTGAGCATAGTTTCTGCTTTATCCCAATCTTCAGGAGTACCGATGTATTTTTCTGGTTGTGCATAATCCCGCACCGAGATCGATACCCAATGACCCTCATACATATCAATACTGGTATAAAACTCCTTGATAATCTGGCACAATGCACCCATTTCATCGTGAATTTGATCTGGAGTGCAAAATGTGTGTCCATCATCGATAGTGATTGCCCGAACCCGAGTCAATCCACCGATTTGTCCTGGTTTTTCATCACGGTACATCGTCGTTGACTCAATATAACGCAGTGGCAGGTCTCGATATGAACGAGGCTGTGCAGCATAAATCTGAGTGTGGTGCGGACAGTTGACGGGCTTGAGGACAAAGTCGACGTTGTAGTGCGACTTGACGTGAAACAGCTCGCCCGCAAACTTTTTGGCGTGTCCTGATACTTCGTAGAGATCGATTTTTGCAATGTGTGGTATGGTCACCTCTTTAGAGCCATAACGCTTTGAGATTTGAAATAAGAGTGATTTTAGAGCATTTCTGACTGTAGTTCCACGGGGTGTAAATAGTGGCAATCCGGCGCCAACTAGTTCAGAAAATGAAAATAGGTCTAGCTGCTGTCCGAGTACCCGGTGGTCAAATTGCTTGGCCTCCTCTCGTGCCAGTACAAAGCTGTCGTGGTCGGCTTGGTTTGCAAATGTGAGCAAGTACACCCTCTGCATCGAGAGATTTCGGGCTTGATCGCCCCGCCAATAGGCGCTTGAAAACTTATCGATACTAAATCCGATACTTTTGAGTTCTTGTGCTGCATTTTCGATGTGCGGTCCCCGACATAAATCCTCAAACAAAATCTCGCCCGTCGTCTCATCCACCAGACGCCAGATCGTGATCACGGGATCACTTGTCAGCACTTCAGAAACATCGGCAGACAGATTTGTAGTACCAAATGCACGTAGATCGCGAAGTAGCTCTACTTTGAGTGGCTGATTTTTAGATTCAAAGAGAACAACTGCCTCTTCCCACTCCATTTTTTCAACTTTGAACGCGATATTTCTGGCGAGCAAGCCTCTCATCTTTTTCTCAATCATTACAGTATCCTCAGGTATCAGTGTACGTGGCAACACAAAATCATAATAACTACCGTTTTCAATCACCGGCCCTACTCCAAACTGAGCCTCGGGAAACAGACTTTGAACGGCGGCTGCGAGGATGTGCGCCATACTGTGACGGGCAATAGGGAGATCGAGTGGATGAGGTAAATCTGACATACACCGACGCTGCACAACTTTTTCAAAAAAGGCAAATCCAGCTTTCAAATAATGCTACGGCAAAGCAAAATACCCTGATTTTATCGGATCGTTGCGGTACTGGGTATAGACTACGTATTTGTTGTTGGCGCCACTGTAAAATGCAAGTTTATAAGCATCGCCATTTGATGTGGAGGTGTAAAGATAGCAGTTGCGATTGGTCGAAAAATCAAAGGCCAACATATCAAAACGATTGTCAAATGTACAAATTGTGTGCCCATCAAAATACGAATTTTTGTCTTTACCTCCTTCGATATAGGGTAGTTTGTCGCGACAATTATAAATAGGAGTGCGCTCACCGATTTGATCCAATTTTAACCCATCGTAATCTGAAAATTTGCTGACGTATTTGCCGAGTTTGTCATACGGATAATTTTGGGCGTCGATGTAGTTTTGCAGAGTGTTTCCCGCACTTTTACCTGTGAGTGCCTTTCGCAATGTGTATTCAAAATCAAAACTGTTGAGGTTGGAGGAACACGAGGCTATTGGATAATGTTGCTCTTCGATAAACTCACTGCTGTCATCATAATATGAATTGATTGCGCGGATGATATACCCAATATCTTGATTTTTATTGCGATCATCAATTGTATCTTTTTGACGGAAAAACCCAAACGCAAACAATACCGCAAGTAATATCAGTCCCGTGATCACGATCAAGCGCCCCCGTCCACCGATAGAGCGATCGTAGGTAATTTTGAGGGGGATTGGACGATTGGGGAGTGGTCTGTTTTGGGGGCGTGCCATAATATAAGGTTATTCTATCCAAAAGATTATATCGGTTCCTTGATTGTTTTCTGTCAACACTCTACTGCTTGGAATTTGGTCGGATACCGTATACTTGAAGCTAAATTTATCCTTCATCTGGCTCTCAAATGCGGCTTTAGTTTGCTTGTTGGAGATGTACACTGTGACATTTTCTGTGGTTGTTTGCTTGGCATTTTTATAATTATTGTCGTAACACAGATCACAAAAGTTTAGCCCACTTTTTTTGACTTCCTTGACGACTGCTGCCATGTTATCGGCGCCATTTCCGAGGATAATAGCAGTGGCCTCACTCAAGTTTACTGCTGCAACTGTATCATTTGCAAACAATGCCTTTACTTTTGCCCGTGATTTTGACCCATTTGAGTTGCCTGGATACGATCCATCAGCATATACGATGTAATACCCGTTTTCATTGACTGACGTAAAGAGCTTATCATCAGCGGTGAGGTTAACTTTTTTGATTTCTGCAGTGCTACCTGCCAGATTTTTATAAAATACCTCATAAAATGTCTTGAGTTCACTGGTTTTGAGTGAGATGCGCACGTCTTTACCCAGGGTATCAAGATATCCATTGATTTTGTCAAAATTAAACAAGTCTTTGCCAGCATCGGTTTTCATCTTTTTAAGCAATGCTTCCACGACTATTTGCTGCCGGAGTGAGCGCTTGAAATCACTACCTTCTCCGCTATTTCCGTGACGTGATCGGGCATAAATGAGGGCTTTTTCACCACTCATCATCTGTTCCCCTGCTTTGAACGTTTGGCAAGGCAAATCACCCGAATAATCACGGCGCGGAAACTCACAATCCGTAAATCCATTGGGAACACTTAAAGTCACGCCACCCACCTGATCGATAAACTCCTGGACCGCGTCAAAGTCAACCTGAATCCAATAATGTATTTTGACTCCCCACTCGTTTTCAATAATACTTTTAAATCGCTCCGGCCCTCCACGCTCTTTAATTTGTTCGGCGTAGGCGTAGCTTTCATTGATTTTGCTGACTCCACCACCTGCCGATACTTTCAGATCACGCGGTATCGAATACGACACAAACTCCTTGGTATTGTAAAAATACGACAAAACCTGAATCGAGTCCGCAAGTCCACCTGCACTATCAACACCAACTAGTAAAATATTGGTGCGTCCCTCATCTTGCCCCAAAATCTTTGGATCTGGCTTGGTAAATGACTTGAAAAGACCACCCAGTACATCGTTTTGATTTTCACCGGTGACTTTGCCTAAATTTGCGAAGGCTCGGTTGGAGGAAAATAAAAATGCACCTGTTGAAAAGATAATAACTGCCACTATCAGCAAAGTAATCGTCAAAAATTTGCCCCACGTAAATCGTTTTTTACGTACTGGCGCAGCAGTAACTGGAGCTAATTCATTGAGGATGGAGGTGTCACTGACGGGAGAAATTATTTGTTTTGGCGCATCTAGTTCATTCATACAAAAAAGGTATATTGCGATATTGCAAAATAAATCCGTCTCAGTCAAGTCGTTGACAAACTACATCAAAAGTGGTAATTTCGTCCTAAATTGCTATGCCATCGGGACCAATAAAATTTGAGCAGACTCACACCGCGCCAGAAATCGCCCGCAGAATACACGTATCACTTGGATCTGAAATTTTGGATTATGTGTGGTATTTCATCAAGGTATTTGTGATTGTGCTGCTGGTATACTTATTTTTAAAGGACAATATTTTTCGCTCGTTTGAGGTCGACGGTGCTTCTATGAAACCAAATTATGCGACGGGACAGCGAGTCTATGTCAACAAAATCGCCCCCGATCTTGGAGATATCCGCCGTGGTGATGTAGTAGTAATTCATCGTCCGGATGCAGGGTGTCCTATAAATACCATCCACGACTCGTGTTTTTATATTAAGCGTGTGATCGGACTACCGGGCGAAAAAATCAAGCTTGAGGACGGCGACGTAAGCATCATCAACAAACAATATCCACGCGGCGTCAAACTCGACGAGACAGCTTATCTCTCCAAAGAAGTCAAGACCTACCCTAAACTCTCTGTTGACTCAGCAACCAGCTTTACAACGGAGGAACTCAGCAGTTCTCAATACTACCTCATGGGAGACAATCGTCCGTTTAGCTCAGACTCGCGAGTGTTTGGCAGCGTAGAAAAGAATGAATTTCAAGGCAAAGAGTTTTTCCGCCAAGATAGAGGATTTTTCACACTCCCGCAGTACAATATCCCCAATACCAATCAATAATATCGTATACAAAATAATCGATGTGATTTAATTGTATCGCATTAAATTTTACCATAGTATCTCAATGCTTTTGTTGTCACCCTCTGACTGGATCCGAATATGTCAAATTAAGCATGTTCATATTTCTATTTCTCAATCCGATGTCCTACCCTTGCGCCATCTAAATTTGCAAAGGTTGCCAGCCGTCCAACCCAGGCGAGCTCTACGGTGCCCGTCTCACCATTGCGGTGCTTGGCCACGATGATATTTGCTTTGCCTTTGTTTTTGGTATCTTTATTATAAAATTCCTCGCGGTGGACAAACATGACAATATCAGCATCCTGCTCAATCGACCCTGACTCACGCAAATCTGAGAGCAATGGTCGCTTGTCCTCCCGAGACTCGACTCCACGCGAGAGCTGTGACAGCGCCATCACCGGAATATCGAGCTCTTTGGCTAGCATTTTGAGAGAGCGTGAAATATCAGACACCTCCTGTACGCGGTTTACGCCGTAGTTGACCGAACCATACCCCCGCATCAACTGCAAGTAATCAATCACGATCAGCCCGATATTATAGCGAGATTTGAGACGCCGAGCCTTGGTACGAAGTTCTGTTATATTGAGTCCGCCAGAAGAGTCATCAATCCAAATTGGTGCATCCGACAATGTCCCAATCGCATCGCCGAGCATCCGAAACTCGTCACCGTACTCACCGTTTTCGAGCTGGTTGTGCCTAATTTTAGATAGCGGGATACCCGACTGAGACGAAATAAGCTTGTCAACGAGTTGTTCCTTACTCATTTCTAGCGAAAAAAATGCCACTCCTGCATTGTGATGCGTTGCCGCTCGACGCACGATTTCGAGGGCAAGCGAGGTTTTTCCCATCGAAGGACGTGCAGCGAGTATGATCAAGTCCGAGCGATGGAGTCCACCAAGTATCGCATCCATATCCATAAGCCCGGTTGGTATTGCCGCACCCTTTTCCTCACCGCCTTGAGCAGCAGTCCCGATACGCTCCACAATCGTATGTAACACTTCACCAATAGGAGTAAAGTTTTTATCAATATTTTGCTCAGACAACTCATAAATCATCTTTTGTGCATAATCTAGTACATCATCGACTCGCTCTTTTTCCGTTAGTGCTT
>JAYUUP010000017.1:0-5996 GCA_043754825.1 bacterium
GACTTCAAGGAAATGCTACTTTTAGTGGATATGTTATCAGTCTCAATGAATACAACGGCAATGGTTACGGCGGAAATACTATTATTTTGTATTCGTATACCAATGGGGCTGCAACCGTGTTGAACGCAACTGCGATGGGACTAAACTGGGGTAACTCGACATGGAGAAATGTCAAAATCAATGTAGTGGGCTCCACCGTCAAGGTCTATCTCGATGGTGTGCTGAAAACCAACTACACAATAGCCGGTTATACCCCAAGTGGTGTGCAGGCAGGATTTGACTCGTGGACGGGTGGGCTCAATAACGAGCATCGAGTACGCAATCTCTCAGTAGTCAAAAATCAACTGAACTTTTCGCAATCGTTTGCTGATCCAATAGTTGCTTTTGATCCAAATTTGGTAGGAACTGCACCTCAGTATATCTTTGGTACTTTAGGAAATTCGACTGCAAGCAGTACTCCTGGCAATGGATATTATTATCAAAAAACTCTATCAACGATAAATCCGACACAGACCAAACTTTATGCTCCAGTGTACGCAACCAACGATCTAAGTTACAAGTTTTCACTATGGGAAGGGTGTACCTCGACTGAGGATAACTACAAAGCAAACTGGACTGCTGGGACTGATGGAGTTGGCGAAACATGTGTGCTCGACTTGACTGCTGGGCAAAATAAAACGGTGCGCGCCAAGTATAAATCTGAAACCACCGCAATCAAAGTTATTGCCAATACCTTGTCGCTCACTGATCCAAATTATCTCAACCTAACTACAACCAAGATTATCAGTGGGGATCGATATAGCAGTACAACATTACGTGATCCAAACTTGTTTACAGATGGACTTGGATATGGAAATTATGGAGGTAAAACTATCAACTCGTCAGCCTCAGGATATCAGTATACCCAAACCTCACTAGCAGTCGATGGCGGTACCGTCATAAACACTCGCCTCACAGCACCACTGACATTACCGGCATATCCTGGATATGGATTTGTCGGCTGGAGTGGATGTGATAGCCTAGAGGACAACTACACTGCGACCTGGACTGCAGGTACTGACTCGAGAGCAGAAACTTGTGTAATATCCTACTCGGATGGACAAGCACATACTGTCATGGCGCAGTACGCCCGCACCACCTTAAATGTATTTTCGACAACGGTATCACAAGCAAATCCTGACTATACTACGGTTGACGCAGTCAAAATCGCCTCTCAAGATATCTATGGTAGCACGGCAATTCGTGATCCAAACTTGCTGACTGATGGTATCGGGTACGGTGTGTACGGTGGCAAAACTACGACTGCGACTCCACAAGGCTATCGCTATACGTATACTAACCCAAATATCTCCACGCGTTTGGTCGCGCCGAGTGAAGCCACCAACGACCCTGGATTTTTATTTGCTGGTTGGGTGGGCTGTAGTTCTTACGAAGATAGCTTTGATAGTTCCTGGAATCCTACGGCGACCATCTCAAGTAGTACTCCTTCAGCGGCATTTGAAACCTGTGTCATTTCACTTACTAGTGGGGCAAGCGGTGATGTGCGCGCGACATTTGAGCCACCAACCAAGATCACTGTTTCTGCGATTCGACCTGGAGTCGGCAACAATACTAAGGTTGTTTCTAATGATGCATTTGTAACGAATGGAGGAGTATTTGATCCGGCATTGGCAGGAACGGGTGGTAAAATATTTGGTAATTTTGGGGGTACAACTCAGTATGTAAAACAAGGTAGCACCATCGCAACCAGTTTATATCCGCAAATACAGCTCGCCAACAATGATACGTTTGTGAGTTGGACGGGGTGTGACAGTACGCAAGACAATTATAAATCTGACTGGACACCTGGCACTGATGGAGTAGCAGAAACCTGCGTTATCAGTAAGTCCAACAACCTCAACAATCAAATTAGCGCAAACTACCGTGGTCCAACCACAATCCTGGTTCAGTCGAGTGCACCAATCACCATTGGCGGCATAAAAGTTGTCTCGCAAGATGTATTTTCGACCCCGTTCAATCCTGCGCTTGCTGGTACGGGCAGCTATGTGTTTGGTACTTTTGGAGGCACAACCAACTACAATAAAACTGATGGCGGCGTCTCAACTCGACTCTATCCGCAGCTTACTTTACCAACGGGTGAAGTGTTTACCGGCTGGAGTGGTTGCGACTCTACGCAAGACAACTATGACAGCGGGTGGAATATTGGTGTTGATGGCAAAAAGGAAACCTGCATCATCAACTTTGCCAACGGACAAACTAATGTCGTCACGGCGATTTATCAAGTCACCACGCTCAATGTTTACTCGTCAACCTCTGTGCCGGGTGATGCTAATTATACGCAAATTGACAATGTCCGGGTGTTTGAAAAAACTCGCTTTGATGCGCTCGGCGGGGGAGATCCCAATGCAATTTCATCGAGTGCGATTGTCTCAAATTATGGTAGTTTTGGCGGTGTCACGGCTTCATTAGATGGCGCCAGTGGCTATCGTTATGTCAAGACAGCCAGTGGATTTTCTGGAAAACTGATAGCGCCACGCGTCGCAACCAACGACCCAATATTTGATTTTCGCGGTTGGGTGGGGTGTGTTTCAACCGAGGATAACTACGACGATTCATGGGTGGTGCAGGGTACACCAGGAACTCACAACAGCGATGAGACAAAAAATGAAACCTGTGTCGTAAATTATAGCGATTTTGCCGCGCACACTGTCCGTGCCCAATTTGGAAAAACTCAACTCAAAGTAGTCACTAAAACTCAGTCGCCGGCTGATCCGCTCAATGGATATATCGATAATGTAAAAATATTGGATATCGGCCCGGGCGTCGTAACCCCTGCTATTTCCAACCCTAATTTACTTTCAAGTTTTGGAACTTACGGTGGTCAAACCATTACTTCAGATACGAGTGGATATTACTATACTCGCAAGGACTTTATTATCAACACTCGCCTAGTGGCACCGCTGACTGCAACCAATGATCCCGGGTATGTATTTAAGCAGTGGGCAGGGTGTACCGCGACCTATGATTTGTACGATGCTGTTTGGAGTGCCGGTACGGATGGCATAGCAGAAACCTGCGAGTTTAACTACAATGATGGTACAACTCACGAAATTTCTGCGCAATATCAAAACGTCATCACTGGCATAAATATCATCTCGCGTGGATACAATCTCTCGGATCCAAACCGATACAACATCGATAATGTCAAAGTAGTGTCTGCCGATGCATTTGTGGCCAATGGTGCTCCGTTTGACCCAGCGTTAGCGGGAACGGGCGGCAAGATATTTGGAAGTTTTGGAGGTACTACTGCGACTGACTCGGGTACTGGGTGGGTTTACACCAAGCAAACTGCTCCAAGTGGCACTATCACCACCATGCTTTTTGCACCGTTAGTTGCCCCAAATGATCCAAATCACCTATTCAAGCAGTGGAGTGGCTGTGGTCCACAAAAACCGATCGGCGATACGAGTGTGTATCCACATGTCGAAGACCGATACAACGCCACCTGGCAAGCGGTAAATGGTACGACAGTACTGGCAGATGGTGACTTTGAAACGTGCGTAATTGATTATAGTGATGGGCTCAATCACGACTTATTTGCTGAGTATAAATTTATTGCGCCAGCCTCAACTATCAATATTTTTACCGAAACCATCAACACCACCGATCCTGGATACTCTCAAATTTCAGGGATTCATATTGGGGCAGTCGGCGGCAATGCAAGTTTTGCAGGCGGCAATCCGGCACTCGTATCTGGTGCAGCTCTCGGCGAGTACGGTGGTATCACGACAACTTATAGCACAGGCCTTGGGCACACCTACAGCTATACTAAGAAAAATATTATTGCGACACTGACCCCACAGCTCATCGACAACACCAATAACTACGATTTTCGCAATTGGGACGGGTGTGATAGCACACAGGATTTACTCGATCAAAGCTATGCTCCGTATCCACCAGGCTATCCAAATTATCTCAAAGATGGCATAAATGAAACATGCAATATCTCCTACGACGACGGCGCGACACACGATATCTTTGCCCGATTTACACCAAAAAAGATCAAGATTTACTCGACGACACTTTCACCAACTGACGTCAATGTCGCTCAAATTGATAACGTGAAAATCGTGAGTGATGACTATACGGGAGGTGATCCAAATCTACTCAACGGTGCACAACTCGGCTCAAAAGGTGGCTCAACCTATCTCAATGACGGGCTATGGTACTACGACACAACCACACAGCAAACTTACACCAAGTTTATTGCGCCACTGACTGCCACCAATGATCAAACGTATATATTTACTGACTGGGCTGGCTGTGGGGTGCCAGGATCGTCGCCAGACACTGACCCAAATCATTACCCACATGTTGAAGACAACTATAAAGCGGACTGGACTGCCGGACAAGATGGCAAATTTGAAACTTGTGTCGTAGCTAGAGCTCGTGCCTCACAAATCACGATTACCGCGAGGTATAGTGAGACTAAACTCAATGTTAAAGCTAACACAACGTCACTCACTGATGTCAATCACAACAATATTTATGGAGTCAAAATCGCCTCGACCGGATATGCTGGTGGCGACCCACAACTCATTGGAAATACATTGCTTGGTCCATTTGGTGGCATCCCAGAATATACCAAATATTCAACCAGCATTATCACTAAACTCATCGCACCACTCAAAGCCTTCAATAATCCAGCCGATCCACTAGACGACTCAAGCTTTGTAAACTGGGATAACTGTCCAAATCAGCTCGATGAATACGATCAAAATTGGAATTTGACTATCAGTGCAGGTGGTACAGCATCACCCGATGGCATCAAGGAAACCTGTGCCGTGAACTACAACGATGGTAGTCTGCATACTATCACCGCACTGTACTATACCGGTAGTGTTACGCGTGTCCGAGTAGAAAGTATCGGACAGTATTATGATGGAGCAAACTATCAATATCCAGCTATTTCAAACGTCAAAATACTTGATATTGGCGCAGGTGTAGGAGCGGCGACGGGAGTCAGTGATCCAAATGGATATACAGTAGGCAGTCTTGGGTATTTTGGAGGCGAGACAACGTATTTACGCAGTGCTTTCTCATCGTCAATAACTACTCGGTTGGTAGCGCCATTTTTAGCAACGACTGACCCGACGTATCAATTTAAAGAGTGGTATAATCCGTATGGTCCTGACTTAGGATGTGATGCCTTGGAGGACAATTATACTGCCAACAAAATTACAGGTGTGATTACGCCTGGGCAAGATGGTATTGCTGAGACTTGTGTCATTAATCAAAACGATGGTCGAGTACAATATCTCTATCCAAAGTATGCCAAGTCATTTTTGCGAGTCGACTCAACAACACTAGATGGACGTGATATCGACTACAATACCATCGATGCAGTCAAATTTTTGGATATTCAAACCGTGTCCCCGCAACCATTTAACAAAAATCCAAATGCGCAAACGCCTGCTCAACTCGGATTACACGGTGGTGTCACTTCATCTTTGAGTATTTCTGGGTACAACTACTCCAAACTGGTACCATACTACGTCAATGGTAAGCTGTTGGCGCCACTGACCGCAACCAATGACCCAACTTTTGATTTTATCGAGTGGTTTGGATGTGCCAGCGTGCGTGATGACTATGATCAAAATTGGCAACCAACTACCAACAACTTTGGTACGAGCGCGCCTGATGGAGTCGCCGAGACTTGTATACTCGACCAAACGCACACTTCAGTCGATGCACGCTACTCGGATCACTCAACTGACATACGCGTATTTAGCCCAACCAACACGCTAAATATCCGCGACATCACGCTTGCGGGTCAACCGGGGGGAAATCAAGATCCAAACAGCTATGCTAACAACTCGCCACTTTTAGGTACTTATGGTGGCACTACTGCTACACCCTATTTGGCTCTCGGCGATCAATACCTACGTCGTACTCCTGGCACAGGTTCAGCACTCACTGCCATTAACGGGCATATC
>JAYUUP010000018.1:0-5936 GCA_043754825.1 bacterium
ATATTATTTTCAAGATATGATATAAAATTTTCTCTTGCTCTGATAATTTTTTCATCTCCTCCATTTTGTAATATCAAGTCATTATCTACAGTAGATGATGGAAATTCTGGGTCGGAAAACAAAATTGGACATGCTTTGGTTGTAACAGAAGCTTGGGAATTGATAGAACTATTACCTGCTCTGTCTTTTATAGTTATCGTAAATTGATATATCGCACCTCCACATCGTAACATTCCCAAGTAATTTGTCGCATTAAAAATACCACTTGAATCTAAGGTATAGTTTTTGTTTGAACTCCAAGATGTTCCTTGAATAATTGTATTAATTTTAAGATTAGTATTTGCTTCTCCACTCACTGTTAAATTTACCATTTGACCTGATCCGTAATCCGACAATATTGCATTTAATGTACCTGCCCCCGGCCCCACCGTATCCCTCTCCACCCCCTTCTCCTTCCACCACTCTCTGTTCCCTGCGGTGTCTACGCTTCGGGTCTTGATGCGATATATGCCATCATTGCACACCCCCATCCTCCTGTTTGGTATTGGGTTTTGTGCTGATTGGGTGGATCCCGTGGTTTGGATACAGTTGTCGCCTGCTGGTCTGTCTTCATCTCGGGCTGAGGCTACTGCGGTAGTGGATCCACTCACATTTGGTTGATTGCTGCTCAGGATGTACTTGGTAACGGCTTGATTGGTAGTTGCCAATGGTACAGGTGGATTGGTGATGATGTTCCCGTGTTCATCACTTTGTTCTCCTCCATAAAGTAGTCTATCAGTTTGTTTTGGATGAGGGGTGTTATCGTCTTCTCTGAGGATAGTATCTTTTTGAGTAGAGAGGTAGGATAAAGGTGCGAGGGTTGGAGAAGTGGTAGCACCGGTTCCTACAAGCTGGTTACGCTGCATTGTCAGCTGCATATCTCTCTGGAGGGATTGCTCGGTGTTGAAGGTGGATGCAGTCACCACAGTGTCACCGGTGGCGTCGTACTCGTCCCAGGATGCAGGGGTTGCGGATCCGGGGGTGTAGCCTCGTGAGGAGGTGGAGGGGGCGAGGGTGATGACTAGGTTTCCAGAGATTAATATTGATACTAATAAAATCAATATTAAAATTTTATATGAAAATGTACACACCCTGTACATAGATTACTTTTTTCCAAAGTGTATTTCTTTCCATTTTTCGAAACGGATATACTCAGATTTTTTTCCATGCAATATATCCCAAATTATATCACAAACACCAGAATGCCACCCTGATTCATACATTAAATGCTCTAGTCCAGGATCTTGTATTTCCTCTCCCTTATCATTCCAAATTCTATTAGTAAATTCAATCTGATCATCTGGCATCACACCATTTGTATAAATTTTAAACTGTTCATTCGATTGAATTTGATTTAATGGTTCTAAATGATGGGCCACAAATTTTCCAATGGTAAAATAATACGTGGATTTCAACATTGGTGGTATGATCAAATGATCTTCAGTTAATTCTGGACATGCAATATCATCAGTTACATAGTTATAAAAATAGCACAGTAATGATTTTTTTTGGGGATCTCCTGTTTCTGCTGATACTGGATGCCTGACTACTTTTCCCCACATGTATTTTCCCGGATCGATCGAAAAATAGAATACCAAACCTACATACTGCTTTGGTCGATTACGTTTTAGAACTTTCCAATTATGTTCTATGTTACTAAAGCTTGGAAGATTGGGCATGTGTGATTTTTTATGGTAAATTGACTCCTGCGCTTCTCATAAATTGCTCTACGGTAACAAGAACTTCATCGTAAAATTCACGAGCAGGTGCTATACTATTGATCGCATTATCTAGATCTGGCAAGCCACGTTTATTAATTAAATATTGCTCTACTGTACGAGCTTCATGGGGTGTGAGATTTCGATATGTACCACCAAAAACTTCGGATATATCTTTCAGCACGATATCTTTCCCAGCTGCATTGTGTTGTGATTCTCTAACTCCAATATTATTTGTTTTGCCGACATATTTTGCATTGGCCCAGGTTCTTTGTGAGATTGGCAAACTTCTGTCGAAGCCAAGATATACCCTATCGGTTTTGGCGCCAATCTTTAGCCAGTGCACTGCTTTTGCAGACTGACCCGCTGCTACTTCTACCATGCCTTCGGCTGTCTTTACAAACTTCTTACCATTCAAACCTGGCACTATGATAAATGCCAGCCCTACACTATCTGCCATTTTATTTATAGACTCTACATCAACTCCTTGATCAGCTAACAACAGCTCTCCAGCATTTTGATCAAATCCTGTGACCGCATTAAGGACATTTGGCACTCCCATTGAACCAGCTATACAACCTGCTGCGCCAAAACCACTAGTAATTACAGTACATGCAACACCAACACCCCCACCAATCAATTCGTTGGTAACTTTTAATATTGTGTAGCTTGTCATAACTAATGGCAATAGTGCTTTTTGAGCATATCGAGCAATAATCGTTCCTAAAAGTACTGATAATCGTCTATCTGTATCTCTTTGTAATTTTTGTACTTTTTCAAGAATAATCTTATTGCGTGGTGCCGTTGCAATACCAGCTATAGAAAATACATCAAACGAACATATTTTTACTAATAAACGCTGTAAATCGGATGTAGAAACATTTTCTTCAATTACATTTTTTGTTGCAAAATCAATTACTCTAGAATAGCACACTGTGACAAGATCAATATACTTTTTATAATCTTCAATGGTATTATTGTAATCACGAGCTGCCTTGGCAGCTTGTTCTTGAAAATATACCTCAGCATTTGGAACATATGTTCCATAGTTTGGGTCATTTACAGGTAAATTTACATTTGTCGAAACTACTGGTTTACATGCATTAGTAGTGAGATTACCTGAGCTAATATTGCTGATATTTCCTGCCCTATCTTTTAATTTAACTGTAATTGTATAATTAATATTACCACACACTAATTGTCCAAATAAATCTGCTGTTGCATAAGTACCATTTTGATCAAGGGTTGTTTCTTGAGTCCATAAATTACTACCCATTGTGATTGTAAATACTGCGTTTGTTAGTGCCTCTCCCACTACATTAACCCCAAGATAATTAGTATAACTTGCTGCTAACCCTGTATTTGTTACCGTCAACTGTGGAGTATTGGGTGAGACGGTGTCTCTCTCGATAGCCTTCTCTTTCCACCACTCTCTATTCCCTGCCGTATCCACCGATCTTGCTTTTACTCGGTATACTCCATCATTACATACTCCCATCCTTCTGTTTGGGATTGGATTAGTTGCAGATTGGGTTGAACCTGTCGTCTGCACGCATCCATCACCTACCGGTCGATCTTCATCTCTCACAATAGCTTGGGCAGTAGTTGATCCACTCAAGTTTGGTTGATTGGCAGAGAGAATATACTTGGTACGCGATTCATATCCTTGCGGTAGTGGGGTGGTAGAGATCACTCCAAGTTCATCACCACTTTGACCACCATACTGCATTCTATCAGTTTGTTTAGGTCGTGGAGTATTGTCATCTTCGCGGATGATCGTATCTTTCTCAGTAGACAACCACTGGATAGCGTCAAGTCCCGGGATACCCCCTACTACTTTGTTCTTTTCTCGGGTGAGTTGATTTTGTGATTGGAGAGAGAGTTCGTTTGCAAGATTTGATATGGTTACAATACTGTCGTTGGTGATATCATAATTATCCCATGTTGCGGGTGTGTTGGAACCAAAGACGTATTGTTTAGTAATATCAGTAGTGGATAGGCTAATACTCGTCAACTCAGGAGCACTCGCATCATGATACACCAACACGGGGAGTGAGCGTACTGTGGGGTTGTTGCTACTATTGGTTGTGCTGGTTGTCGCCGGGTCTGGATTTGGTGAGAGATTGGTTCCAGTCCCGGTGCCGCCATTGAGTACGTCTCTGGTATCGGGTACATTGCCTGCGAGGTCTCGGGTGTAATACGAAAAGGTATATCCAAAGTTTGGGAGTGACCCGTTTGCTCCTTGAGATCCGATGTCGGGGAAGGTATAGCGATACGAGAAGTCACACACGTCTTTGAACCTTGTGGTGATATTGTCTCTAGTAGATACACTTACTTTATCGATGCTTGGATAAGTGCCACCTTGAGGGGTACAGTTGGTAAATGAGGAAAGGGGTGGGTAAAGGTATTGCTCGGAGCCAGTGCCGCTGGGGGATACGATGAGCACGATTTGTTGGTTTTTCTCTACGCGTCCTTTGAGATCGATAGTAGGACTGCGGAGTACATAGCGGGTGTCGGAGGTGGTGCGGATGGTTTCAGGAAATATTCCATCTGCGTTTAGGGAGTCGGCGGTGGTGAGGGGGTTTGTGGCTACTCCTACCGCATTGATGTTTTGGCCTATCTTTTCAGCGAGTACTGAGCACGGTTTGGTGATGGCTGCAGTATCGGATGCCAACAATATGCCAGCTGCATCAGTGCAGAGGGTGTCGCGGACTTTTTGCGAGTTTCCCCATCCGGTGAGGACTAGGTTTTGGCGGTAGGGGGCAGTACCGTCGACCAGGAGCGTAAAGTCGAGTGAGCGCGCGCGGGATGTTGGAGCATACGGGTACCCAGCAGGGATGGCATCAGTAGTGCCAGAGACTCCATTTTTGATGAGCAGTTGGGATGCAGTAAGTACACTAGTACCGTCGACCAAAAATTTGGTGTCAATGATATTTTTGGTGGTGAGGTTGGAACGCAGTGGATCAGTCGCATCCAGTGATGACTGGAGCAATGCTTGGGCAGCTATTCGATTTGTGGTGAGGGATAGATTACCTGCGATATCCTCGAGGGCAATGCTTGCGGCATAGGTACCCTCTAGCGACTCAGTGGCGCCTACTACAGATAGGTCAGAAACAAAACTCGATGAGGATAGGTACTGCGTGCGGCAGTTAGTAAAGTCAGCACCGGTGGCAAGATTGTCTTGATAGGCTTGGTTTGAAAACTGATTGCACAAGGTCGATATATTTTTTTTGCCATAGCCTTTGAACCCGACTTCATTTAGAACAGTACCTGAAAACAGTGGCTCGGAGGCAGTGGCAGAGTAGCGCACTGAGTCGCCCGGCTTTATCCACGGGTTGATCACAGATTGAGTCGAGTTTGCGGAGTTGTTGGAGGTGACTACACTCGCCAGAGTTGGTGCTGTGATATCATATACCAAATTATACTGAGCAACGATAGTCGCAGGGGAGCTCGCGCGAGCTATCGACACGGTGAGTGCGGCGTCGCTGGTGAGGTTGTAGGGCGCACTGCGTAGGTTGATGTCCATCTTTGCCACGCCGTTGATATTTGCAGCTAGGGGCACACTTGGGTATGTTGTAGTACCATTATTGAGCGTTACCAGCATGGTGTTGTAGGCGTCGGCACCAAACCAGAGCGTGTTTTTAGACGAGTTGGTGAAGGTGGTGGTGTTTGGCGCGTCATTTCGGGTGCGGGCTGGGACTGCATTTGCATAGCTGGTATTTTGCGTGCGGTCACATGGACTTGCAGTGCTGAGTGCAGTGATACAAGCTGGAGTGAGGTTGTACTTGTCAGTGCGTAACATCAGCGGGTCAGAGGTAATCTGTCCATTGATCTGAAATGAACGGGTAGTTTCGGAGACTGCACCACCTTTGTGGGCTCTAAATCTGACCTCAAATGTCCCTCCGCTAATCCAGTACGGATAGGGGTACTGTATCGTCCACTCACACTGATCAGAGGTGCACTTGGTAGCGCGCGCGTCACTGAGTTTGTAGGCAGTGTTTGCCGTGTTTGGATTTTGGGTATCGGTCACGGTATAGTTTACGAGCGTCGCCGTAGTTTGCTGCATCAGGGCACCGGCAGGACGGGCGTCGAAGGTTGGGGTGCCAGGATAGAGCTGAGCAAGGTCACGTTTGATTCGGTCTTCGTTTTGTTTGTTTCTGAGAGTAGTATTGGTGTCCT
>JAYUUP010000019.1:0-5931 GCA_043754825.1 bacterium
TTTTACAGCCTCTATCGCGAGGCTGTTTTTTTATTTATGAAATTTTAAAACTCCCAAAGCCTGCAATACTTGACAAAATGCAAATCCTTGCCAAACCTCGGACACATCTTGCGGGTATAGTTTAATGGTAAAACACGACCTTGCCATGGTTGAGCCACGGGTTCGATTCCCGTTACCCGCTCCAGATTTTTATCCTTACTATTTTTAATTTTATGCCAAACACAACATCTGCCAAAAAGGCACTCCGCGGTTCTACAAAAAAGCGAAAGTTCAACCGACTCAAGACGTACAAAATCAAAAACTCTCTCAAAGAGCTGCGAAAAAACATGACTGAAGGAGGTAAAAATATCGAAAACTCTCTTTCTCGTGCATTTAGCGCACTCGACAAGGCTGTCAAAACAAACTTTATCCCCAAAGGTCGTGCTGATCGCCGAAAATCACGTCTGTCCGCGATGGTAGACAAGTTTCTCAAAGCTGGAAAATAATTTTTTGTGTGGGCTAAGCCCATTTTTTTGTGTATGATTGCGTCAATTCCCAATATACTGACTGTTGTTCGGCTGTTTTTAGCGGTGCCGATGTGGTATTTTTTGTCTCAACAAACTGTAAATGGGATCATTGTTGGGGGGGTATTGTTTTGTATAGCTGCTGCTACTGATTTTGTTGATGGATATATTTCGCGGCGTTATCAACTCAACTCAAGCTTTGGTATTATTTTGGATCCGATTGCCGATAAAGTACTGATACTCACTGCACTTTGGTTTTTTCAAAGTATATCACTGCTTTCGTGGGATGTTGTGGCGCTTATTACGTTCCGAGAAGTGTTGGTGACTATATTGAGATTTAGAGCGCTCAAAAAAGGACGTGTACTGGCAGCTGAAAAAAGTGGTAAACTCAAAACGGGTGTGCAAATCGCGAGTATCATTGCATTGATTATTGCAAATTTGGCTATCGTCACCAAGCAAGATACACCATTGCTTTACGCAACTCTGACCCCGGCATTGTTGCTATTTTTCTGGAGTGCATATTTAGCAATTTTGAGTGGCTATCAATTTTGCCTAGTATATTGGAGCCGTGCAGTTGACGATACTCGAAAACAAAGTGACACCTAGAGCCGCAATGCCAGAAAAAAAACAAAAAATACTGTATATTTACGCTAAATCGGGCGGGGGACATTTGGCTGCTGCACAAGCAATTGCTGACTCGATTGATGTTGCGAAACCCCAGGCATTTGAGCATGCATTTGCCGATGTATTTGCCGACACTCCTCACTTTGTACAACGCCTCATGAACAGTGGATATGTCATGCTCGTATATAACTTGAGGTGGATTTGGAATATTATTTACATGGTGTATTCAGTCCCTGCCATCGCGCGATTTTTTATCTTTTTTTATAAATTGTTTAGTAAATCTCAATTTCAACGCATGATAGCGCGAGAGGCACCCGATGTCATTGTACTTACTTTTTTTGTGACTGAGGCAGTGGAGCAGGCGCTTGCAGAGATTGGGTGGAAAGGAAAACTGGTAACTGTGGTAACTGATTTATACACTCCTCCAGCAATATGGTTTCTCTCAAAGCATGCACAGTATGTAGTCGCGTCAAATCGTGTACGTGATCAAGCGATACGCTTAGGTGTTGCTGCAGATCATATTAGGTTGTTTGAAGGGCTCACACACCAAAAATTTGAGCATATTCCTGATGATACTGAGAAAAAAGTTGTTACAAAAAAATATGTGATTGATATTTCAAAACCAATGATACTCCTCACTGGAGGTGGCTTAGGACTCAAGCAAACTCTACCAGTTATTAAGCAATTGCTGATGCAAAAAAGCCAAGTGCAGTTGATTGTGATTTGTGGACGCAATATCAGACTCAAACAAAAAGTGGATAATTTACTAGAAAAATACCACGGTCTTCACAATATTCAGGCCTTTGGATATGTCGATGATATGCATGGATTAATAGCACTGGCGAGTTTGGTGGTCACAAAAGCGGGTCCAGCTACGATGATGGAGGTGTTTTTGCAGCATAAAAATATGATTTTAACTGACTACATCTGGGGGCAGGAGTTGGGAAATTATGAGTTTATCGTTAAAAATAACTTTGGGCTATTTCAGGAAAAACCACGTGATATTGTAGAGAGTATCATAGCAGTAGCTCAAGGAAAATCACTGGAACTTAAAAAACCACAAGTTAAAAATGAAATTCGTGAGCTCGGTCAGTGGCTTGCAAATTATTCGTCATAACTGTTGACAATCTATACGATACCAGTCATTTTAAAGCTATATTTTATGGCAGATTCACTCTTACCGCCGGCTATTGATGAGCTCACCGATCGACTGCGACATATCCCTGGAGTGGGTAAACGCAGCGCACAAAAACTAGCGCTCGATATATTGCAAATTGATGCTGAAGATTTTGATGAGCTCACCAATGCCATGAAAACGATGCGTGATACCGTGCAGTTGTGCAAAATCTCGGGAGTATTTTCAGAAACTGAAGTGTCACCGATGCTTTCAGATGAGCGACGCAATCAGCACCAAATCTGTCTTGTTGAAAAACCGACTGACGTACTTTCACTGGAGAAAAGCGAGGTGTATCACGGCACGTATCAAGTGTTGCACAATCTGATTTCGCCACTCGACAATATTTTTGTGGATCAAACCAATTTGCCGGCATTGTTTTCAAGGCTTGAGACACTGACTGGTGATGTGGAGCTGATACTTTTTTTACGTTCTAGTTTTGGGGCAGATGCCACGGTCGCTTATATTCGAGAGTACATTATCCAAAAAAACTGGCAGGACCGCATCATGATTTCTCGACTGGCACAAGGCTTGCCGTTGTTTTTTAATGCGGATTATCTCGATCAAGCAACCATGATTCGCGCCCTTGAAGACCGTCGTAGCATAAGTGCCTCATTATGAAATTCTTTGAGTTGGTTCGAAGATATATCCTGCCAACATTATTGGTAGTTTGTATTGGTGTATGGAGTAGTACGCTGGCGCAATCCTGGAGTCGACTCGATGCAGATTTACAAGTATGCCAGCAACGTGTGACAAGACTCGACTCGGTAATGGGAGAGCGGTATGCAGATAAACATTACTGCCCAGATAAAAACCTTGAGACATTTATAGCGTATTTGTGGGGAGATATCCAAACTCCATCTAAACTTAGCGCAGCAGAAAATGATGCTCAAACACTCCTTGGCAAGGGGCAAACACTGAGAGACACTCTCACTACTACTGGTGCTCAGCTCGCATTTTTTGACCCCTCACTCAACGTGGTACCTACCATCTTTGCTAAAGTAGCGGTATTGCCATTATCAGAGCAAGTCTCTATTTTATCGGTTCGTTCAGCAGAGCTTACCACTCAACTCCAGCCCAAAATAACTCAAATTAAGTCCGATATTGCAATATTGCAAAAAGTGCATACCCAGTACGTGTGGCTTGATGAAAAGAGTAGCGCATGGAAAATAATCGATGTGCAAATTACTGCTCTCAATCCAGATGCTCCGCTCACTGTCGGTATTGTAGAAACTGTGCAAAGTATTTCGCAAAACTGGCGCCAGCAACTCAAAACTGAATTAAATACACTTGGAATTATCTCCGAAAAAGATTTTGATTTGGCGCTGGCATATCGCTATTTTACCGATGCTGAGTTTACCACGATGTTGACCACGCTGGACTTTACCAAAACTGACTCACTATTGGCCAAAAAAGGTGTCGCTGGTGCGAGTTATATGATTGTGGACGATATAGCTGCTGATACATACATCAGAGCATTTGCTAAAAAACGGGGGTTTCAAGAGCAGGTTGTTGCTGATAAAACCACGCTTTCGGTCGCTGAAAATGGATATGTGTTGACTCCCGATGGTGCTACTGCATATGGTGCCATGAAGCAAGCAGCAGTAGATGATGGTGTATATTTTGAAATTTCATCGGCATTTCGAGATCCACTGGAGCAAAAAATATTGTTTGACGCTGAATTGCAAGTCAGTTGCCAAACGGTAGTTCTCAAAAATTGCAGTGCGCAGGAAATTGCTGCTGGTAATGTGGACGCAGCACTGGACACTGCTCTCAATCGTGTCTCACCGCCGGGATTTTCGCGACATCATACCGCGCACGCCATCGATCTCAATGACTCAGGTGTGCTCACTGCATTTGATCGAACCCCTGCCTATCGCTGGCTTTCCAAAAACAACTATCTCAACGCCAAGCGATTTGGATTTGTGCCGAGTTATCCTAAGCTAGAGACGATTATCAAGTACGGTCCAAACCCCGAAGCGTGGGAGTATCTGTATGTCGGCCCAGATGTGATCAAAAGCAGCTTATAATACTTGCTTGACAGGTATAAAAAATGTAATTTTAAGTGAGGTGGAGGTGGAGAAAATGATGAACCAGAGTGGAAATGAGGTTTTAGAAAGTGCTTTAAATTTGCTATTGGCTGAATCAGAGCAAAAAGCACTACTACCCATAATTTCTGCAGAGTCCATTGGCATTGTGTTTCACGATAATGTCAAAACATTTCTCATTTCAAAAATAGATGTGGCATTGCGCAAAGTAGAATCATATATTACTTCGGGGCTTGAGCATGTTGGTAAGATAAAAGCAATTATTGACGTGCAAGATCGTGATGCAAAATACACCTACTTTATATTGGATATTACACATCTGACACTAACATCTTGAGAAACTATATTTTGGCTACCTGCGTTATTGGGTAGTCTTTTTTTGCCAAAAATGTATATTTAAATAATACTAGTTATGTCTATGTCGCAGGAATCAACTCCGCAAATGATCGCCCCACCATCGCAAACTGGTAGCAATGCTGGCACACCAAATCAATATCGTTCTGGCGAATCTAAAGAAAGCTATATCCAAAGCGTGCAACAATCCCGAACTGTACGCGCAGTAGTGGGACAAGTTGTGCAGACTCGTGCTCAATTTGTGGCTTTGCTCGCCAACTATCGTCTTGGACTAGTCACCAGCGCCCGTGAGTTTGACACGACAGGGGATTTTGTGAGTTCATCGTATATCGTACACCTTGATCACAACAGCCAGCGTGAGCCACTAAGCGCGTTTTGTGAGCGGTACCCTGATTTTTTGCCACATGCTCAGATAGTAGCGCGGACACTC
The DNA here is from genome assembly GCA_043754825.1 of bacterium. Lineage (GTDB taxonomy): Bacteria > Patescibacteriota > JACMRA01 > JACMRA01 > JACMRA01 > JAYUUP01. The sequence goes on from JAYUUP010000019.1 coordinate 5,134, forward strand.
ACTCATCTCAAAGGACAGAGCAATCTAAACTAAGCATGAAAAAAACCACCTCACTTGGAGATGGCTGTTATATATAAATACGGTTATTTGCAAAAAAACCATTACTTCCACCAGCAATCCGGCTACTAAGTTTTGGAGTAAATTGGAGTTGAGTCGTGAGATATTGCTCAGTATATTTATAAACGAAAAATGTTCCAATAAACCACAAAACTTTTGACTTTTGGCAATTTGGGATAAGGTACTTTTTTTGCATCAAATGAATCAATTGTAGAAGTTGGATCGTATGATTTTGGTTCTCTCACAAGCATTTTTATACCCGAACTAAATTTACCAATAAGGTGTTGCGCCTTGCCAGATCCAGCAGTTTTTCCACCTTTTGCAGTTATGATAAGCTCCTTTACTATCAACTCACCGAAACTATTTCGGTACTTTTATCTATTATAACTTTTCAAAATAGGCAAGTATATTGACCAAAACATGATTTGCAGCCACATTTTGTGATATACATGACCAAGGCACTAATTTTTGACTCATTTTTTGATAAACACCGCGGTGTAGTGGCTTTTGTGCGATTGTTTCAGGGCTCTCTACACGCAGGGGATGATGTGCACTTTATCGCGACTGGATTGCGTGCGACCGTCCAAGAGGTGGGGTATTTCTCGCCGGATTTGATCAAGAGTGATGGTGTGGAGCAAGGCGAAGTCGGATATGTGATAGTGGGTACCAAGGATATTTCACTCATCAAAGTAGGTGATACAATCAGTGATAAAACAGGTCGCGAGCATGCGTTACCAGGAT
>JAYUUP010000020.1:0-5894 GCA_043754825.1 bacterium
AGTCCGGTGGGGCGGATAATTGCCTGGGTAACGAGGACATCTCGCATAGAATTTTGACTCAGCTTTTTCTCAAGATACTGATACGTTTTATGAGAGAAATATGCCGTGTCAATAATATCATGAATTTTAGTTGCCCGCTCTTCAAAAGATCCGACAGTTTTGACTACTGCATCGAGTTTTTCTTGCAAACCACTGAGTTTTAAGATATTTGGGTCGTACATTTCATGGGATATAATATACTATACACCAAGTTTTGGCAAGGTAATTTATGGTTCTAATTCTAGTATTTTACTGATTGGAAACGAGCCGTGTTCGCCAGCGATTGAGACGTACTTTTTTTGTACCGCTGGGATTTTATCGTACAATTTTTGTGCTGAGTTTAAATTAATAATATCATCGTATTTTGCCTGAACATATACCAAATTTTTAACTTTTTCCGTTGGGATTACTCTATCTGCATTGAGAAAATCACTATCTGCAAACGTACACAACGTCGGGTACAGCACACTGCAACTTTCTTTTGGTGAAATGAGCGCATTTACGAGGATATATTTTTTGAGATTTGGGTATTTACGAGCAAGTTGCAGTGCATTTTGTCCACCAAGCGAGTGTCCTACTACAGTGATGTTGTCTTGGGTATACCCAGTTTCGAGCAACATTTCGAGAGTTTTGTCAGCACTAGCATATACATTTTCCTGTGTGGGTTTTCCTGAGGTGCCAGCATAGCCAGGATATATAGGATACACCAAATTTTGGGTGCGCGAGAGTGCATCTACTATCATATCAATCGGACCTACCGTACCTGAGAGGTACAACACTATCTCCGGAGTTGACCGCGATAAAAAGGTGCGCACTTCGATACTTTGCCCGCCGCCAATATCAACTTTCTTGGTTGCGTACCCAGTGATAAGTGAATCCCGGCTCCACTCTGGAGTAAAAAATGTTGTTTTAATAACCGATGCTATGTAAATATTGCCGATAATCCAAACGATCAGCAGCACTAGCACTACTGTTAAATACCAATATTTTTTAATTAGGGTCATAAAGTTGTACAATAATCGCACCGTGCCTCCAACGAACTATTTTGTCAAATCAAGCCTATTTTACAATGACTTTGAGCAGTTCACGAGCTTTTTGTAGATCTGATTGCAGCTGAACTTCATTTTTGTGTGCCAAGATTGCGTAGTAAAGCTTTGGGTATCCCTTTTCGGCTGGCCCGACTTCACGACCCATGTGCGACGTGTGAAGGCGATCTGAAACAAAACTTTTTAGTTTTTGCACTTTTTCGCGGTTTTTTAGCCCTTCAAAGTCCCCAATGTTTGGAGCCCAAAACTGTGGTACTGCACTGTATTTTAGTATTTTTTGCGATATGAAAACTGGTTCTCCTACGATAGTTTTGAGTGTATTGTCGATGTGATCAATCCCAAAGCTAAGGTCGAGCAGTGTAGCGCGCATCCCACCATTACGTAAATTTACCTCGATTATTTTTACGGTGCCTTCAGGCATAATTTTGACCTCAATATGAGTGGGATTTCCCTTGACGCCCAGCGCTTTAATGCTTTTATCTACCGCTTCATAGACTCTCGACTCCTCCTCATCACTGAGATACGATGGATACCCCGACCACACTGTCTCAAATCCTGTACCTCCAATATCACGAGACACAGTTTGCTTGCAGATAGGAGTATGTACTGCCACACCATCAGCATCAACGTAGCTATCAACTGAGTATTGTCGCCCAGTAATAAACTGCTCAATGATAACTGCGGGTTTTCGATTGATACCATTATCGGCATAGGTTTCCTCAATGTGCGCAAAAATATAACTCACTTTCGAAATCAGCTCCTCGAGATCATTGCAAACCTCTACCAACTGAGACTGCGAAAGGTGGACTGGTTTTACAATTACCGGGAACCCATGCTTTCGTGTAAACATATAGGCTCCGTGAAATGTCTTAATACGCTTAAAAGCTACTGTGATTTCTGGAAAATTTTCGGCAAACGCTCGACGCTGCTGAAACTTAGAGGTCAGACGCACTGCATTTTCATGAGTCAAAAATGGATTGGTTCTGATCGAAAGTGCCGCTGCAATATCTGCCTGAGACAACAAATATTTTTCACTGTCGGTGTATAAAAAAGTATTTGGATTGATATAAAATCCCTTGAGCGACTTTTCAATTTGCTGGCGCGATACAAAGCTGACCGGCATCACAAAGTCAAACTGCTCGAGTTTACGATTGGTTTTATCTTGCCATAATTTACTATCACTACTGGCAAACAATGAAATACCATAATTTTTTTTCTTGAAACTCTGCATTTGAGTGTCGCGTGCGTTTCCTACAAATACTACTTTTTTGATCATAATTATGGCGGCGTAAGGTAGACTTGATATGATATTTTACTGCTATTGTCAACAACGTCAATATGTCGTAATTTCAGGTTAAATGCTACATCAAGATGAACTCGAAGAAATATTTTCTACACGGGATACTCGTCAACTATTCACAATTGTGTTAGGGAACGCTCATTGTACAGATTTCAGTATAGTATTTTGGACATTTTTACAAACTACCGTGGCCAACAGCAAAAATCTAACATTGACTGTTCCATTTAGCAATCTCAAACCCGTAGTTGAGCCATTTGTGCATATTTTTGATCACTATGCACCACCTTCCTTAAAACATACTGCTGTTTTTGAGTCAGCGCAGTGTGTACAAATTATCCGGGAATGCCTTGCCAATATTGAACACGATTTTAAAAATGCGTCTCTGTGGACAGTATCTCAAAATTCTAACCCAAGAAAAGTTGGATTTGTTTGTAGTTCACTACATAAAACTATACTCGTACCGCAAAAAATTAATTCTAAGACTGTCGTCGGCAAGATTGCTCATGAGGTATTTGTCCATGCATTTCGCAAAATCGCTCAGACGAGCAATTATCAATCTTCTCAGGTTGGCTACAAAACACTTGAAGAAGGCGTTGCAACTGCATTGGAACAATACCTAAACCATCATCGTGATGACTCGATGCAGATCAGAATGGGCGCCTACTCACACCGCATTATCTTATACGCTTTGTTGACTACCGGAAGCAGCTTAGCTGACTGCATTACTCTGTTTGAAATATATCATCGCCATACTTTCAATCCTCAAATATCGCTGCGCAATTTATTTTCACGAGTATTTAAAGGAGTAAATTTTGAAACTCCCAGTGATTTACTTTTGGTGCCAAATCTACATATAAACCCGGCAACTATTATCTATTATCGCGGAGTAAAACGAGCACAATATGTAGCACAAAATTACCCACCAGAAATACTCACCCAGTTACCGTTTCGCAAATGGGATCCAAGTTTACATCAAGAGACGTAATAGTGTCGGAATGCTTCAGTTTCTTGACTTTCATCGTCGATCTGGGGTGAGTAATTGGACTCTAGAAAGTACCACAATCCATTTTCCGTACTTTGCATGAGATCAACACCAGCAATTTCTTGCTCCAATGTGCGGGTGATTTTTTGGGCAATAAGTGCATAATCTGCGAGTTGATCCACATCCATAATTGTCCCAGTGGCTCCTATGGAGATGTTGTTGCGATGCTCATCTTTTTCGTGACGCGTACGCTTAGTACATGACTCAGTTTTGTTGTAAATTACCAACAACCGAAGATCAAAATCATTGGGAATAAACTCTTGAAACATAAATGTTCCTTTAGGGTTCGTTTGCAAAACTTGTCGGATGTCATCAACTGAACGCACCAAAAAATTTGCTTTGCCACGATGCGAATAAATATCCTTCATGACAACCACATCACCCAACAACGAAAAGATACGAGATAAAATAGCTGCACCGGTTTTTACATTATTGAGTTTGCGTCTCGGATAAAAAAGTGTATTTGGTACTCGAACACCGCGATTAGCACAAATAATAGTTGCATTCAGTTTATTCACTACCGGAATTTGCATTCTCTTGGCATCAAAAAAATGAATCCGCTTTCGCAGCACATAATATATTGCTTGTCCCAATCCACGCGCAAATGAAGAATGACGAAAACCAATTGCGTCATAATCATACAGCTGTTTATCACTGTCCAGCAACTCAAACTTGACTTTACCATCTATAATACTCAGCGCGATTTGATACTGTGAGTATACGTCGATGTGAGTAAGTCGCTCGAGTTGAGTCGCCGCACCAATGACTGCGATTTTGTTTGTTATCATGCTGGCAGCTTAGCAGATTTTGCCGTTACTGTAAAGAAATGTTGGGAAAGTAATATGTTGTCGGCTAAAATACTGGCTATAATTCAAGGTTTTATTGGTCGAATACTGGAGTCAATACTAGAATTTTGTGCTGTGCGCTGAAGCATTACTATAAATTATTGACAATCGTTTTTAGCTATTTTAATTTGAAAGTATGCTCCCCCAACCTGTCCTCGATGTGCTCAATAAATTTTTGACACCTGAGATTGTGTATCATATTTCTGAGGCTGTCGGACCACACAACGACGCCAACTCAATCATGCGTGGACTTGAGACGCAACACGATGCCGTAGACGCTGAGGCAAAAAAACGATTGTTTCTCGGTGGCTATGAGTTTGTAAAGCAACAACTCGCTGCAGTTGTGGGTACTGCACACACGGTAGAGTCCAGCGATCCATTACCACACTGATTAGTTTGTATTTGACATTAGTTTATTTTTGTGATATATTTTAGGCATGAGCAAACGACGTCATAACGCCGATGTGTTTCATGAGGTTTCTCGTGCAGTTTCCCAAGCGATTCGAGTATTCGTTTGGCTTGCAGCTGTCATCATCGTCTTTATTTTATGGCGATGGCAGTCTGGAGATCTGTGGGCTACCCAAATGGTCTACAAAGCGTTTTCGGCTGCAGTTACACTGGCGTTATTTGGATTTGCCGTGGCATTTATCGCCAAAGCACTCCGGGGACGCTAAACCTTTACCTTCTCTTCAGTTTTGCACTGAGGGGATTTTTTTTGTTAAATCCTGCCTAGATAATCTTCCTCTACTTTTTTGAGTTCTGCGCGGTACTGATCCTCCATTCGTCCTGCACTCACTGGTACCGGACCATGACCTAGTTCAAACTTTCCTGGGGTTGCTGAGACATACACTTTTTGATCAAACTTTGGGAAAAACTCGTCAAACTTGAGTGGGCGATTGTTGAGGGCAGTTGGCAAACGAAATCCATAATCTATGAGGCTTGCTTTGCGTGAGCGATCCCCATAATACATTGCCCCGATTTGCGGCAGCGTGATGTGTGACTCATCCACAAATAACAAGGCATCATCCGGAAAATAGTCGAGGAGTGTAGACGGCGGTTCTCCTTCACCCCGACCATCAAAATATGACGAGTAGTTTTCGATACCGCTGACAAAACCTGTAGTCTCCAGCATTTCCAGGTCATTGGTTACTCGCTCTTTTACACGCTGCGCCTCGATGTATCGCTCTCTAGATTGAAACCACTCGATGCGCTTTTCCATATCGCCTCTGATGAGTGAAATCGCCCGCTTGACCTTATCCTGGGTTGTCACGTACGGATTTGCAGGATAAATCGTGTACTCGTCCATTTCATCAATTTCCTTGTTGCTCAGCAAATCAAACGTTGCTATTTTTTCAAGCTCCTCACCCCAAAAGCTAAATCGATACCCTACTTCTTCGGATGCCGGCACCAGCTCGATTGTTTGACCCTTGATCACAAATGTACCGCGTTTGAGCTGAAAATCATTGCGAGAAAACTGAAGATCAACTAGGCGGCGCGCGACTTTATCCATTTTGTACGACTCACCTTTTTGCATTAAAAGTGCCAATGCATTGAAGTCCTCAGGATTTCCCAAACCATAAATACACGAAACCGAGGCAACAATCAGTGTATCGCGGCGAGTC
>JAYUUP010000021.1:0-5772 GCA_043754825.1 bacterium
CAAGCACTTGGAGTAGACTCAACAGGTAATGTAGTCAGAATTGCCTCTGCAGCAGGTACACTCAACAATGCATATAATTTTGGTGGGGCAGGGGTAGGAAATCTCATCAATTTGACCACTGGTGCTGGCATTAGCTATCTAGGTGTGCAAAATAATTATCAACCACAATTTACTGTTGGTAATGGAAGTGAGCAACTTACATTTACTAGTCACGATGGTGATTTAGCGTCTAGAATGCAAGTATCCGGTAGAGGTGATACTTCGCTCACTATCCAAGGTGGCGCTACTGCAAGCTTGACTTTTAGTGGTGGTGCTAGCGCTGGGGACGGATCAATAAACGCTAGCAATAGACTAGATGTATATAGTAGTAATACTAGATTTAATAGTACTAACTTTGGAATATACAATGGTTCTACTCCTAAGTTTACTGTCAACTCATCCGGATCAGTTTCTATAGGCGCTTTTCCTCCTACGTTGAAACTAAGTGTGACGGATAATACCACAACCAACGTGGCTATCTTCAATGGTTTGGGTTCGACTCAGTGTACTGTCATCACGGGCACTGGACTTTCGTGTTCATCTGACATGCGTCTCAAGAAAAATATCGCTTCCCTCGACCCAGCACTCTCCCTCATCAACCAGCTACGCCCCGTGACCTACCAGTGGAAAGAGGGCATGCTCGATACGCAGTCAGGATTTATCGCACAAGAAGTTGAGGCAGTTATTCCAGGGCTTGTCTCGACCAATAGCGATGGCTTCAAATCACTAAATACCACCGGTATCATGCCTTATGTCGTCAAGGCACTCCAGGAGCAGTCAGCCCAGATTACGGCGATCAATGCTAGGCTAGACGCGTTGGTACTCCCGCAATCTTCTGCAGTTATTGCAGTTGGCCCTAGCCTCACTGATGCCCAAAAAACAATGTTGGAAAGCTTTGAAGTCACTCCAGCAGCCCTTGTCCTCACTAAAAATCTGATAGTAAAAGGAGAGATAATTGCTCAAAATATCAATACCGCAAATCTCCAAACAAAAGGTATCATCAGTGTCTCAAATCGTACTGCAGGCACTGTTGAGATAGTTCCTGATATCACTGAATTTGAGGTTGTATTTGTGACACCGTACGACACACAGCCGATTGTTCTGCTCACTGTCCAGGAAAATGCTGAGCTCAAAGCAGTGGTTTCCAAAAGCACCGTCACCGGATTTACGATTAAATTGGATAAACCACAAGTTACCAAGACACTCATCAATTGGTTTTCCGTTCAGACAAAATAAATTGGCAACCTCAGCCTATCCTTGACAATTTTTACTGCTTTTATTTAGCTGATTGTATTGAACCTGGCTGTAAAAAGTCACTGTTCATATTTTTATCGCTATTTAAATATGACGCATCACATCATCCCACTTGGCAACCGTGCACTTATTAAACTCGTTAAAAAACCGCTTACGAGTACTTCAGGATTTATTCTCACTACGAAAGATGAAACTGAGCAGGCGATAGGCGAAATTATCGCACTTGGCGGTGGGCAAGGCACCAAGGAAAATATTATAGACTTAGGACTCAACCTCGGTGATCGCGTGCTCATCGGCAAGTACAGCGGTGATGAAGTTAGTGATGATACAGACACAGGTGCTCAGTATAAAATCATAAACTCCCGTGATATCCTTGCAATTATCAAATAATATTTATATTTATGGCGAAAAAACTTATCAAATTTGGAACTGAAGCGCGTAAAGCAATTCAAAGCGGCGTAAATACTGTAGTCCAAGCAGTACAAACTAGTTATGGTCCAGCAGGGCGCAATACCGTTATTGAAAAATCTTATGGCGCGCCAGAAATCACCAACGATGGAGTGACGATTGCCAAAGCAGTAGAGCTCGAAGGGTTTGAACAACTAGGGGCAAAGATGATCATCGAGGCAGCCAATAAAACTAACGAAATTGCAGGAGATGGTACCTCACTCACTACAATTTTGGCAGGCGCACTCGTCAATGAAGGAATTCGAGTTGTAGAGTCAGGTTCAGACCCAGTCAAACTCAAAGCCGGTATGCAAAAAGCTGCTGCACACGCACTTGCGTTTGTCACGTCAAAAGCTAAGCAAATAACCACTGAGGCTGAGATGGCAGACGTAGCAACCATTTCCTCGCGCAATGCAGAGGTGGGAGCACTTATTGCCTCTATGATCACTCGAGTTGGCAAAGACGGAGTAGTCACGGTGAGCGATGGCGAGTCCAACAATATCGAGCAAGATATTACTGAAGGCATGCAGTTCGATAAAGGGTACAAATCACCTTATTTTGTCACAGACTCAGAAAAAATGGAGGCCGTCGCGCAAAAGCCATATATTTTAGTAACTGATCAAAAAGTCACTGCCATCCAGGACATTGTACCGATTGTTGAGGGGTTATCTCAGTCAGGTCGCAAAGAACTAATAATAATTGCCGACGATATCGATGGAGAAGCATTGGCAACATTTGTCCTCAATAAAATCCGCGGTATTTTCAATATTTTTGCCATCCAAGCACCTGGTTTTGGCGATCGTCGTAAAGCCATGCTTGAGGATATTGCGATTTTGACTGGCGCGACTTTTATCTCATCAGATTTAGGTATGACGCTAAAGCAAGCCACTATCGCTGATTTAGGAAGCGCAGACAAAGTAGTTTCAACCAAAGATACCACTACGATTGTTGGGGGAAAAGGTGAAAAATCAACTATTCAATCTCGTATCAGTGTTATAAAATCTAGTATTGAAGCAGTAAAGTCTGATTATGAAAAAGAAGAGTTGCAAAAGCGCCTGGCAAAGCTCGCTGGTGGAGTAGGGGTGATCAAAGTGGGTGCAGCAACCGAGGTCCAGATGAAAGAACTCAAGTTTCAGGTCGAGGACGCCGTAAATGCAACTCGGGCAGCCGTTGCAAATGGAGTGGTGGCTGGAGGTGCTTCAACTCTTGTACGTGCCGCAATGGATCTCAACACACTGATCGGCGACAACGAGCAAGAGCAACTTGGCATCACTTTGTTTCAAAAAGCACTGCACGCACCATTTCGAGCTATGGCCAAAAACAGTGGTATTTATGATATCTCTATATTACTCAACCAAATTGAAGCCGGTAAAAACTCAGGCTATGATTTCAAAAATCTTAAAATGATCGAGGATATGCTCGCCGAAGGTATTATTGATCCAGTATTAGTTGTCACTCAAGCAATTGCAAATGCTAGTTCGATCGCGAGTTCGCTGATTACAACAGAGGTGGTGATGGTTGAGGAGCCAAAAAAAGATAGTATATCAGATATGAGTGGCATGGGAGGAATGGGCGGTATGATGTAACCCAACCTCAAATAAAAAATATTAGGTCACAAACGTGGTCTTTTATTATATGTTATAAATTACTAAAAGCGAGTAACTTGATTTAATAAAGTGTTACATTGTATTCATGCTAATAACGATAGGTAATTAAATTGCTTTGTAACTCGCAATGACAAAAATGTTTAATATCCAAAATTTACCGCACCAACCCCAAATAAATCACGTCAGTTTTGTCACGATCAATCGCGATTACCCCGATACTCCCAACCTCACTTTCCAATCCGAGATTTGAGGCGGTTTTCCAACTCTGGCCTCGATTATTTGACTCAAACAGTTTGTTATTTACCGAGACAATGATGCGATCTGCACCAAGTTTTGGGTCTAGTGTCGCCGTTAAAATATTGACTGAACTGCCAACGGTCGGAAGTACAAGCTGCTCAAATTCCTTGTCATATCCACCACGCGACACCCAAAGTGCATTGTTGGAAATCACCAGAAAATCTCCGGCATCTTTTTGACTTTGCTCAATACGTTCAGCGCCCGATGAGAAAAAACTACCCCCTTTGACCTTAAGACTAATTTCTGAAAATTCTGGTGCTACACCACTACGATCAGTGAAAATATACAGCCGCGAACTATCCGTAAATGCATAGGTGCGCTTATCTGAAAATACTCCCATCTGGATAACTTTGCCTTGGAGGTTTATCCAACGACTCCAGGTATTTCCACTATCTCTGGAGTACAACATCTGGTTGTCTTGGACAGCATACACGGTCGCAGTGCGGTTGGCATCTACCACAAGACGACGCACTCGAGAGCCAGAGTTTACATCTGAAAACGCCTCTTTAAACGTAGCTCCAGCATCATTTGATTTGTAAATCTTACCAAACTTGTCGCCACTTTGTCCACCGATATACACGTCTTGATTGTTGTTTGCAAATGCTACATCGCCATAGACAAATCCATTGCTATCGCTGACCGCTTTATTGTACTCATCACCGGTCTTGTCTTTAGTTGAAAAAAGATATTGTCGTTTCCACAATCGCCCGCCATTTTCGGTTTGAAATAACCCCGAATTCGATGAAAAGGCAATCCATTTTTCTCCATTTACTTGGATAAGTTTGGCAATCTGGCTATTGGCGAGTCCATCGCTGACTTCTTCACCATTCCCTGCAACCATACGGTTGACTTTACCAAATCCTTCAGCTTTTACCGCAGGATCATGCTTGAGTATACCCACCGCGACTGGTGCTTTTTGAGTCGTTAGATTTTGAAATGGATTTGGGATAGAGCACCCAGCGGCCAGCGATAACACCGCAACTCCAGTAATCGCCAACACTCCAAGGCGAGATAAAAACAATGACATAATGATAGAGCGGTAATTAAGTACTACCAGATTGTCAATAATTGTGCATTTGTGATTTGTGGTATATACTAATTACATTATATATGGAACAACCAAAATTTAAACCATCATTACTCCAATCAGAAAAGCAGAAAAACTATGAGTTTTATGTTGCTCCTGATGTAGATTTTTATGGTTTGCGCGATATTGCCTGGAGTATCGTAGTCCGTAAAGAAGAAGAATTAGGGCAGGGAGAGCTTATGCTCGATGAAAAAAAGGTATTTATGGAGTTTATCCAACCCATTATCAATCAATACAGTAGTTTGAGCGGAATCAATCCAAATGTATTCTCGGCAGTTTATATTACAAAAGATTATGAGTGGTATTTTGGAGACAGATCTGATCCTGAAACTCGCGCAACAAATCTCTTGCGTATGGGCGACTTTTTCACTCATTTAACAAGGCAGGTGACTCGTCATCACGCAAATCTCAACTAAATTTTGCAAATATCAATAAAGTGCCGTATACTAATATCGTACAAAAATAAAAATTAACACTATGTCAGAAACAATGCATGGATTATCGCAGCATACTCCCTATCCAAAAGGAATGGAAACTGTAAAAGACACCAATGAACAATCATCCACTTATGAAAATCCAGGTCAATTTTTAGCTGGTGAATCTAAAGATGCTAAAATTATGGGGGCACTCAACTCCTTACAGAAAGGACATGATAGTCTAAGTGATAATCAGGTAGCCTTGAGGGTTATTGATAAAGAAATTGGTAAAAATCCACGCGCCGCTCAAAAAGTTATGGAGTATATCGCAAAAGGAGATTATGATGAACTAACTCGTGGGTACGCTGGTGATTATTTTCAAAAGCTCGCCGATCAGGTACCGATTGATTTTGTCGAGCCAACAGTGTTGGAACTTATGAAGGATCGCGGCATAAAATCTGATGAAGTCACAGAAGAAAATTATACCGATCAGCCAAAAAGACCTGCGAATCCACAACCAAAATATGATAATACCCTCACTCAAAAGCCGTTAAAAGATCTCAAGTACTCAGTTGCTCAGACGGTTGATTATGCTGCAGAGCTCAAAAAACCTTCACAATTTGAC
>JAYUUP010000022.1:0-5623 GCA_043754825.1 bacterium
TACCAGGCGGGGATTGGAGATTTTGGACCAGTCAATCGGGTACGGCAACCCGCGCTTTTCAAAAAATGATTGTAGCGGCGAAGCTCTACTCATAGTTTATGAAGCATTGCTCACTTTGGTGTCTCTGTCAATGGAGTCGACGTTGGTGTTAAGTGTGATAAAAAACTGTGGAATCCGAAGTAAAAACGCATCAATCAACCCAACAACTAATACTGACCACGCCGCTCCGACTGCTCCATGTATAGGGATCAGCCAAAACATCAGTCCCACACCAATCACTAACTGGATGCAAACAACCCAAAAATGCCAGCGTTCTTGATTTTCAAATACCGATAAGTACAAAATTAGTGTTGCGAGAGCGCTTGGCACAATAAATGCCGCTAAAATCGGGAAAATCGAAGCCGAGAGTGGGTATTTATGTTCCGGATCTATAAATCCAAAATAATACGGTGCAACCAACACCGCCATCATATATATGCCCAGCAATCCACCCAAACTGAGCAGAAGCACTCGAGAAAAAAATGCCTGTTTTTGGATGTTAGTTTTAGTGCTGAGTAGTCGTCGTTTTAGTGTACTGGAAAACTGCGGGATGACGCCGCCAATCGCAAAGTTGATCTGTGCTACAAATGTAAATGCCTTGGCAAAACCATTGATATCGCGGTTATTGACGCCTAGATATTGCATAAAAATCGGCTGCGAATACTGATAAATACCAACTAAAAATCCTGAAAATCCGATCAGTGCCATCCCCGGAAGCATTATTTTGAGCAGGGCTGAGTCAAATACTCCTGCCACCACATATCGTCTGAGCCACACAAAGTCAAGTAGCAGTGTTACCAAAGATCCGGTCGTCACCATCAGCAAAAAATCGTAAATCGCGGTGTTAGTAAATCGCAGGCCTTGACTGTATAATATCAGCAAAAGCGTGATAACCAGCTTTCCGCAAAAATCAGTGACACTAAATTTCCACGCTTCTTCGCGGACATTGTATAATGCCGAAAAACTATAATCGCAAATAATCACAAAAGTATTGGCAAAAAGGAGCGTGAGCAACGAAAATGACAGATCGCTCGATATTAGTAGTACTGAAAGCGTCAAAATAATCCCCACAAAAAAGCTCACTGCGCGTACATACCACCCCGTTGTCCAGACATTGGCTCGAGTTTTTTCACTGTGATTATTGGTGTACCATTTTTGTAGGGTTGTTGCCAATCCAAATCCAATAAACAGCGAAATTGCCGCCATATAACTCATGGCTATATTGTAGTGAGCCAAATCATTACTTGAAATATACCGAAATAACCACTGAATTTGGTACAACGACAAAAAAAGCGACAAGGCTTTGAGGATGGAGTTGATGCCGAGCGAGAGCATCAGTTTACGGAGCATAGTATAATAAATATAGCATAAAGTAGCTGTGGTCAATACGTGTACTTCAAGAAATAGTCACGAGATATCGACGTCCTCGCATTAATATTACATTATTTGACCACTCGTTTTACACCAAGTATACTCATGATATGCTTACAGCGCTTTTTTGTGGGGCCGATCAGACGGTTACTGGTTCGATGCACCACTTTGAATATCTCGAGAAACCAAATGCAACTCCCTTTCGGTTTTGTGTAGACGCGGGATTTTTTCAGGTTGGCGAGCACATCCGCGAGTGGCATCTCAACCAACAACTCTTTTTTTCACCCCGCGAACTCGATGCTGTTGTACTCACTCATGCTCACCTCGATCACGTCGGACGTCTGCCATATTTGGTTGCAAAAGGATTTTCTGGGCCTATTTATGCCACTGAGATCACTGCAAAGATTGCCGATGTAGTGATGACCGATGCTGCCAAACAGCAGTTCAATGCCTTTGTCGCAGTCCAGCGAGGTGAGATGCACATGTCGCGAGAAGAAGAAGCGTTTATGAAGGGTATGGATGCTCATCAATGGGTGCTGTACTCAAATAGTGATGTCCAAAAAACTAATGGATTATTTCATACTATAGCCTATCACCAAGCGATTGATATCCATCCAAATTTGACCGTGACCTTTTTTGACGCCGGACACATCTTGGGTTCTGCCTGGATCACTATTACTGAAAAAAGTACTGGCAAAACATTGGTTTGTTCGGGTGATTTAGGAAGTGTCGATAAGCCGTTTATCCGCGATCCGGAGCTGGCGAATAATCTTCAAAATGTGGAGGCAGTCTTTATCGAAACAACCTACGGCAACAAACTTCACCAAACTACCAATGGACGCCCCGAACTTGCTAGGCTTGTCTCAGAAACTGCACGTCGTGGTGGTATGACCCTGATCCCAGCATTTGCAGTACAGCGCTCTCAAGAAATTATATTTATGCTGATTGAAGGCATGGAAAATGGTAGCATACCACGCATGCCGATTTATCTTGACTCACCAATGGCAGAGGCAGTAACGACCGTGTTTGCCGCACATTTCAAGCAATTTGACTCAGAGGCCCAAGCAATGCAAACCCACCTCCACAAACAAATTTTCAATCACCCACTCTTGCATATCGTGCACACCCGGGATCAATCAAAAGAACTTAATTACCAAGAGGAACCTGCGGTAATTATTGCTGGTAGTGGTATGATGAATGGGGGGCGCATCCTCAAACACCTTGCATTTCATGGTCGATCTCGCAAAAATACCTTGCTGCTCGTTGGGTATCAAGCTGAGGGTACTATCGGGCGAAAACTCAGTGACGGTGAAAAGGTAGTCCAAGTCGACGGTAAGGATGTTCACGTCCAGCTCGAGGTGCACCAAATGGAAGGGTTTAGTGGGCATGGTGACCGTGATATGTTACAAAAGTGGTTATTTTCGACATTGCCGCAGCGAGTCTACCGTGAAAAAATCGATACGCAGCTATATCTTGTACATGGTGAACCCGAGGGACAAGCAGGATTTAAAGAATACCTGCACACCAAAGTAGGTGACAATCTCGCAGTACACATCCCAGGAATGGGTGAGACTGCAGTGATTTGGTCGTAAATTTGCCAGCAGTAAAAAACTGTGCTAAGCAGTGCCTATCATGATTGTTTCAGCACACACGGCAGTATGTAGTGGGATGCAGGTGCAACACGTAGAAGTCGAGACTGACATCAGTGCGTCATTACCAACTATCATTGTGGTGGGGCTGGCAGACAAGGCTATCACTGAGTCTAGAGAGCGTATCCGAGCAGCAATCAAGCAAAGTGGATACGACTTTCCGCTCGGCAAAATCACCGTAAACCTAGCCCCGGCCGATGCGGTAAAATCTGGCTCGGTACTCGATGTGGCGATCGCAGTATGCATATTGCGGCACACGGTTGCCATAAAACAAAATCTAGGTGAAAAAACGCTCTATTTAGGCGAACTCTCACTCGATGGTAGCCTGCGCCCGATCAAAAATATCCTTTCCATCTGTTTGTGGGCACGAGAAAATGGATTTGAGCGAATTTTTCTCCCAGCAAAAAATAAATCTGAGGCTGAAGTTGTATCTGGCATCAAAATCTTTGCGATAGAGCGACTCATCCAACTGGTAGATTTTCTCAATGGTGAGATCGTTATCGAAGCGATAAAACCAATTTCACTTAAAAAACGAATTGCGGAACATCAAGCGCTGCATCAGCTCGACATGGCGCATATCAAAGGGCAAACGGTAGCCAAACGCGCGCTCGAGATAGCTGCTGCTGGAGGGCACAATGTCATGCTCATCGGTACGCCGGGAAGTGGAAAGACATTGCTAGCCCGCACGTTTGTGAGTATTTTGCCGACGATGAGTGAAGGAGAAGTGATTGAGTCGTCTCGGATTTACTCGGCTGCGGGGTTGTTGCCGGGAGGTGATCTTATTTATACTCGTCCATTTCGCTCGCCGCATCATACAGCGTCGCATATCGCATTGGTTGGTGGTACCCAGGCACTCAGACCAGGGGAGATATCTCTGGCGCACCGAGGGGTATTGTTTTTAGACGAATTTGCAGAGTTTCGCAGAGAGAGTATTGAGGCGCTGCGTGGACCACTCGAAGATGGACAGGTGACGGTATCAAGAGCATCAGGGAGTGCGCAGTATCCCGCAAAATTTATCCTGGTAGCCGCAGCAAATCCTACCCCAAGTGGATATTTTGCTGATTCGTCAAATGGTTCGAGGCTCCAAGCCAACGCCAGATACGAAGCCAAATTTAGTGGCCCAATTATGGATCGTATCGACCTTCATGTCCGGGTCGAAGCTGTTAAAACTGACGAACTCATGACTGATTCACTCGCTGAGCATAGCGCCGACATCCAAGCACGTGTTCAAAAAGCCAGAGCTCTCCAACAAAAACGATTTGGTAAGGCGGGAATTGTGACTAATAGCGAGATGTCGAGTATCCAAATTAAACAATACTGTGCGCTCACACCCGACTGCAAACAGCTAATGGAGCGCGCCATCGAGCAATTTGGACTCAGCGCGCGTAGTTACCACCGCCTCCTCAAAATCTCACGTACGATAGCCGATTTGGTGGGAGACAAAAATATCATGCTTGCTCATCTAGCTGAAGCGCTTCAATTTCGACCCAAGTCACTCAAAGCCTAAAAAAACCA
Organism: bacterium; assembly: GCA_043754825.1. Lineage (GTDB taxonomy): Bacteria > Patescibacteriota > JACMRA01 > JACMRA01 > JACMRA01 > JAYUUP01. The sequence continues at coordinate 4,575 of JAYUUP010000022.1, forward strand.
GCACTAGGCTGGAAAAATATCATCAGTTTATTTTTGTTTATTCCTTCTTGCTCCTAATACTCTGGGTTGCCATTTGACGGCTGCGGGTGATAAACACTGCGTAGACACCAAGAGCAATTACTGAGAGTGATGAGATAGCAAAGAGTGCGTTGACTGCTGAGGCGACACCTGTTTTGACGATAGTGGTCGCTGGAGCAGTGCTGCTAGTCGCCGCCAATACTGCAAGTCCTGTCGGATCCTTGATAATACCATCGATACCAGTTGCATCACCAAAGCCACCGTCACGTAAAGTTTGAGTGATTTTGAGCACTGACTGTCCACCAACTACGATCAACTCACGTGAATCGCTTGGGAAGTCAAAGAACTTGGCAGTAGAATCATCGCCTGGAGTTGTTGGTCCGTATTTGCGAGTAATTTGGGACGGAGTGTTTGGCACGCCATACCAATAAGTCACGAGTTGAGCAGTACCAGTACAGGTAACCTCAAAGGCATACAGTCCAAACGGATAATCATATACGGGATCTTGGATAGGCAAGTCACTTTCTTTGATAATGCTGGTCTTGCCAAAGCTATTACAAGAACCAGTTACAACAATTGTAGAACATTTATCTCCACGAGCACAGCTACTAGCTACATTTTTTTGCAAGCAATCCTTGATACCATCACCGTTTCCATCGCCATTGTTTGGTCCGGCTGCCTCGATAACATCCTTGATACCATCACCATCGGTATCGACAGTTGGATCGGTGGAACAAATAGGAGCAGCGCTTGACGATGATGAAGCGGGGGTCATACAGGTACCGTTGGCATTTGTACCAGCAACCCAATTGCTTGGCGCTGCGCAGCGGGTGCAGCTTTGGTTTGCAGGAGTCAACGAAGTGTTAGTGACATAGTAGCTATTTGCTCCATCACACACACAATTATTGTTGGCATCGAGCACCTTTCCAGTGCCGGAGCAGGCGGGAGTTTGAGCGATACATACTCCAGAATTTGATCGGATTTGATTTGCACCACATACCGGTACACATGACCCTGCATAAAGTTCAAAA
>JAYUUP010000023.1:0-5493 GCA_043754825.1 bacterium
GTTGTGCTCACAATCACTTTGGTTTGTCAAGAAATTGAGCGTAAAAAAATGCCCCGGGTTGGGGCGAAAGATAATTTGATAGTTAGTATTCGATGATAACTACAGCTTCCTGACTTTCCAATCTTCGTTTCCATGATTTGGCTTGAAATGGTGATGGCGAAATCGTGGGAACATCGCTGACATTAAATATCACTCGATATGGATACAAGATAATATTTTGTCGATCACATACCGCCACATGTAGCATACAATTCCTGCTTATTTTTATCTCTTTGCCACTCAGCTTTTTGATAAAATAAGTGAGGTTATTGTGCGTATCTGTCTTAGTTTCGAGTGCGCCGATCTCGTATTCGCCACCGACTCGACTGATATTGACAGCGATAGCATGAAGCACATCTACGCCAATAAGTTTCGGGCTTAGTTTTTGCATTTGCATCTCGAGTTCGTCGTATGACTGAGCTAGCTTGATTTCTCCATGTGCATTGTAAACTATGAGTTCATTGCCCCACTCTACTTGCTTGGCTACCCGGGTCGATGAGCTTGTGTAAGCAAGTACAAAGTGATGACCAGCCAATGCTCGACGAATGAGTGCTATGCACTGACTGAGTTTAGAAATATCAGGTTTTAGGACAGTTGGTCGTGCCATAATATGCTCCTTACCTTGAGAATATTGCCTCAAAAGTACCAAAGTTTAAGCACAACAAAATCACTTAGTCAATAAAAATCCCCCCGCATGCAATTATGGGAGGGGTAATAATTTCTTTACAGCTTAATCACGTGTAATAGAAGCGCGATAATTATAATTTTCCGGATTGAATAGCTCCATCCAAGCATGTATTTCAACACCTGCAGGAATAGTATAGCTGCGACCATTAAAATCTTGGACATGCCACTTGATCTCGATATGCATATTTTTTCTGGAGTTGCTCCATAATGCTGGAACAACGCCAATATTTAGCATATCTCCCGATACCAGTGTAATCAATTCGCCAGATTGCTGATCTCGAATACCATATCCGGGATGATCTTGATTTTCAAACACAACGAACTCCAGCCTTCCACTATAAAACGACATAACTTATCTCCTTCTATTTCGCTCAAAAAATCAAACAAAATAGAGTAAATTTGTAGCATATTTTTTAGGTTTAGTCAACTAATTTGCCGCAAAAAAATCCCCGCTGGTTAGTGCGGGAGTGGTGATGCTTTATTTTGATATCGGCTTTATAAAAAGCTTTGTAAATCGGGGCTCAATTCTGAGTTGTTTTGCGATTTCTTCCCGCAGATCATCTTCAGATTTACCTTGTTCCCTTCCAAAATACCAAAATTTGTTCATTCTTGCGATCATCGCCTCAAATGCCTGCCTCTGCTGTGATAACGCTTTTGCAGTAGGAAAACCATCAGGCAAATCATGTGATCGGCTGTTTTTTCGGCTCATAATTTTCTCCTAGCATCACTCAGCAAAATTAACCAAAAAAACTTGGTCGACTGAGTACTCGGCATAATGACACAAATTGCTTGAGTTGGCAAATGCACATCGTAAAAGGAAAGCAAAAATACTTTACAATAGCCAATATTGAAATTATAATATCGAAATAAACACAGCTTCAATACATTTATATCTATTATGCTCCAAATAAAAACAGAAAATCTCAGATACACCTCACATACTGCTGGCACGATATTGGCCGTGTCGGTTATTATTTTGCTCGGTGTTGTTCTCAGCTTCAGTCTCTCGGCATACTCTCGAAATGGAGAAATCAATGGATTGCTAAGTGGGCAAACTGCCAAGATCAAAGCCGTAGAAACGAAAACTGGAACTCAACTTGGGGTAGTAAATCAAATCACAGAGCGCAACACAGTGATAGTTTCTGATAACGCAAATCAGCTCAAGGAGCTCGCTGCTACCAGTCTAGTGCACACAATTGGTCTCAATACACTGACCAACTCAGTCAATGACATCCAAACTCAACTAAACGCCTTGGCATTTTTGAGCAACAAGCAAGTACCACCAGGATTGCAGGGTACTACGGGAGCTACTGGGTTGCAAGGGGCTGCAGGGATTTCGGGAGTACCAGGAATTCAAGGCACAATCGGGCCTGCTGGAGTACCAGGTACCGCCACTGGAGTTGGAGCTACTGGTGCCACGGGATTGGCAGGTGCCACGGGCCCTCAGGGGACTGCTGGAGTGTTGTCAGTTATTAGTGACTCAAACGTTACTGGATCACTTGCTGGTACTGCTCTTACATTGGGCTGGACCGGACAAACTCCGATAGCACGCGGTGGAACTGGACTTGGCACAGTAGGAACTGCAGGACAACTCTTGGCAGTAAATGGTGCTGGTACAGGGTTGATATACGTCAATCCATCTGCTGCCTCAAATGTGATTACATCTGTTTTTGGACGACTCGGAGCTATCGTTGCAACCAATGGCGACTACGCTACCGATCAGGTCACTGAAGGAACCACAAATTTGTATTATACTCCGGCCCGATTTGATACTCGTCTAGCTACTAAATCTACAACCAATCTCACCGAAGGCACAAACCTCTACTTTACCAACGCCCGGGCTGATGCTCGCGTAAATACTCTTTTTCCTGGTCTGTTTACAAGTTCACTCTCCGGAACTACCACTGATTCACTTCCGCAAGGCACCACCAACAAATACTATACTTCAGCTCTTTTCAACAGCGACTTTGCAACTAAGACTAGTGATAATCTAGCTGAAGGAACTACAAATCTGTATTTTACTGCAGCTCGTGCTGATAGCCGTATCACGACACTTTTCCCTAGTTTATTTGACACCAGACTTGCAACAAAATCGACAACAGATTTAGCAGAGGGCGCCAATAAATATTATACAGATACACGATCGCGAAATGCACTTTCAGTAGTAGGATTGCCACTGAGTTATAATGCAGCTACAGGAGTATTTAGTCTGGCTCAGGCTAATGCTACAACGAGTGGTTTTATTTCTAGCGCTGATTACAACACATTTTCAAGCAAAGAATCCGCATTGACATTTGTGGGAAATGGATTATTTTCACGATCTACAAATACGATCACAGGCAAAACTTGTTTGACAATTGGTGAACAGCTCAGCTGGAATGGTACCACTTGGATTTGCGCCGCGCCGGGTTCAGCACCGGTAACGTCAGTATTTAGCCGAACTGGTATTGTAACAGCGCAAAATGGCGACTACACTACCGATCAGGTCACTGAAGGAACTACAAATCTGTATTTTACGCCTGCCAGAGCCAGAAGCGCGATTTCTGCAACGTCTCCATTGGCTTACAACTCCGGAACCGGTGTATTGAGCATCGCTGCGGCAACTGCTACCACCAATGGCTATCTCTCCAGCGCTGACTTTACTATATTTGCTGCCAAAGAATCAGCATTGACATTTGTGGGAAATGGATTATTTTCACGATCTACAAATACGATCACAGGCGCAACCTGTGCAACCACTGGATACGTACTCAAGTGGAATGGTACTAGCTTTGCCTGTGCAATCGATGCAACTGGCGGTGCCCCAACACTTACCAACGGAAAAATTTGGATCGGTGATGCAACCAATACCCCTGCTGAGTTTACAGTTTCTGGAGATGCATTGCTCTCAAATGCTGGAGTTTTGACACTATCCAACACCGCAGTGACGCCAGCTGCATATGGAAGCGTTACCCAGGCTACGACATTTACGGTAGATGCAAAAGGTCGCCTCACTACTGCTGGGACGACGCCTATTTCTGGATATGCTGTCACGGGTGATGTATCGGGTACACTCGGTGCTACCAGTGTCGATAAACTTAAAGGAACGGCGCTCTCAATTACTTCGCTGACCAACAAAAATCTCCTTCAGTATGATGGAACCAACTGGGTCAATGTAGCACCGTCTGCACTCGGTCAATTTTTGGTTGTGCCCGGAACCTCAGGAACTGATGTCAATGTTAACTCTCCGATTTCATTTGGCAGTACCATGGTGCTCAACATCCCTGATGCAGGTGTCGGCAAACGTGGATTAGTAATGACCGGAACGCAAACCTTTGCTGGCAATAAAACATTTAATGGGGCAACAACGCTCGCTGGCGGAGGTATAATTCCGGGAACCACTGCGCTCAGTTTTGGTAACACCAGCAATAGTTTTATGACTAGTTTAAGAGGTGGAATCACCGCATCTGACTACACCTATACTTTGCCAACTGCTGATGGAACAAATGGGCAACTATTGTCTACTGATGGTTCTGGTTTACTTTCCTGGGCAACTGCAAGCGGTGCTTCTCTTTCGATTGGTATAATAAATACTCAAACCAAATCAGCAAATGGCGGAGTGATTTCAGCAGGAAATCTTGTGTTTCAGACTGCAGATGCTACCAGTCCTGGACTCGTTTCTATCAGCGCTCAAACATTTGCGGGCAATAAAACTCTTACTGGCGCACTTTCACTCGCTGACTCATTGTCTCAAACCGGGATGGCTGCTCCATCACTATCAGCAAGTGGCGCAGGTACTATCTATTTTGACTCTACTTCAAATAAATTTAGAGTCTCTCAAAACGGCGGAGTGTATGCTGATCTTTTAAGTGCAGGCGGAGGTAGTGGAGTAACTATCGTTGGAACAATTGACTCGCAGACCAAAACTGCAGATGGAATGGCAATTTTTACAAATACTATTTATGGACAGACAGCCGATGCTACAAGTCCAGGCATGGTTTCGATCACAGCACAAACATTTGCGGGAGATAAGACTTTACAAGGCAACTTGATACTTGATTCTGCAAGTCGAGAATTACGATTCTCAGCTACTAGTGGAGGTAACTATGTCGGCTTCAAAGCTCCAAGCTCAGTAGCTACCAATACAACCTGGACATTACCTGGGGCAGATGGGACAGCCGGGCAATTCCTCAAAACTGATGGTGTAGGAACTTTGGCTTGGGCAAACGCAACAGGGTGTATCGTGCCAGGTACTGGTAGTAATAATTTATGTTTAGGGGTAAATGCTCTAAGCGCGAATACTTCTGGATCCTATAATCATGCCTATGGAGATAACGCTTTGAGTAGTAATACAACTGGAAATGGAAATGCAGCCATTGGATATAACACTCTGACCAACAATGACTCAGGATCTTTTAACACAGCTATCGGAATTTCTGCTTTAGCCGCCAATACAACTGGTGCTCAAAATCTTGGTATCGGATATCAGGCTTTAACTGCTAATACTATTGGTACTAATAATGTTGGCCTCGGATCCACAGTTCTCAGAGCGAATACCTTTGGTTCTCATAATATTGGTATTGGTATCTCAACTTTGCAAAATAACACAACAGGTAATATAAATATTGGTATAGGTCGGCAAGCTATGAGTAGTGAAATTTCAGGATCCCAAAATATTGCTTTAGGTTATCAATCTTTATATAGTCATCAAGCTGGAGATAACAATATAGCTATAGGTTTTGCTAACCTGCTACCACTGACACTCGGAACAGGGAATATTGCTTTAAG
>JAYUUP010000024.1:0-5475 GCA_043754825.1 bacterium
TTGAGTTCAGCACGGGCCAGCTCAGCGCAGTGACCCAATCGATACATATACATAGATATTGGGTATATCAGCTTTTGGATGAGTTGTCCACCTTGCGACGTTTGGCTTCATTTTTGCATTTCTCAGAACAATAGACTATCTCATCCCAGTTTCGCTTCCATTTTTTTCGCCATTGAAAAGGTCGCCCGCATATCGGGCAGATTTTAGTTGGGAGAATTTGCTTGAAACCTTTGAGTTTACTAAACTTTTCCATTTACATTTCTAGTAAAAACTGCTTAACCAGATTAACTTTGGAGATAATTCGGGCGTCTTTCTGCTTGATCAATACCTCGATTTTGCGTACAGCGTGCATGATGGTGGAGTGGTCGCGTCCACCCAATAATCTACCGATGTGGGGAAATGAAAGCGTAAGGTCATTTTTATAGAGCCAGCATGTAATTTGGCGCGCCTCGGCAACATTTGCTTTACGGCTACTACCTAGCAGTTCCTCAGGGGTAATCCCAAAAATTCGGCATACTGCCATGTTGATTCGATCAGGATTGGCGACCAGTAAATCAGCATTTTCAGCGTTGGCTGCTGATTGTTTTATATATTGTCCAAGTACTGAGAGTAGCGCACGATCACTGAGCTCTTTATCAACGCTTGCATTGAGGACTGCACGGATTTTGTTGATAACTCCCTCCATTTCGCGGATATTGGTATTGACTTTTTCAGCAATGAGTTGAGTGTGCTCAGGTGATAGTACTAGATTTGCACGCTGAAGTTTATCTTGCAAAATAGCCATGCGATCGTCAAAATCAGGCTTTTGGATGTCCGTAACCATCCCCCATTCAAAGCGTGACACCAGCCTGTCTTCGATTCCGATGAGCTCTTTTGGATTACGATCTGACGTAAAGATAATTTGTTTGTTGGATTGATGAAGTAGGTTAAATAGGTGAAAAAACTCGTTTTGAAAGCCTTCTTTGCCACCAATAAACTGGATATCATCGACCAGCAACAAATCAACAGACGAGTAAAAATCGCGAAACTTTTGGGCTTCACCTTTAGTCAATGCCAGATAAAATTGGTTGAAAAAGGTATCCGAAGGCACGTATTTGATATTGAGTTCTGGGTTTTTTTCAAGTACTGCATGTCCTACTGCTTGGAGCAAGTGAGTTTTGCCGAGTCCAACGGGTGAGTGGATGAAAAGTGGATTGTAAAGTGTGCCGAGTTCTTGGACGATACCTTTGGCGAGATTTACCGTAAACTCATTGGATTTTATAACAACGAGATTTTCAAATGTATACTTTGGATTGAGGTTGTTGAGGTTTTTGCGAGGCAGATAGCTGGCAATTTTTTCGCGATCTTCAGTCGGTGTCACCTCGAGTTTCTCTAGCTTGCGTTCCTGAGCCACTTTGAGATCGAGCGAGTCTTGAATTTGTTTTTTTGGAACTTTTTCTTGTTCTTTAATTCGAATTTCTAAGTGAATTACTTTTGGATAGTATTTGTTTACGGACTCACGCAGCTCCACATTAAACTTTTTTTCAATATACTGTTTGTGAAATTCTGATGGTGCATAAATTACTAATTTTCGCCCTTCATTACCGATCGCATCAAATTCAATATTACTAAACCACGCCTGATAGTTACTGCCCGAGATTTTTGATCTAAGGTGCTCGAGAACCAGCGTCCAATAATTAAAATTTTGCGTCGACATTCGTTAATAAAGATAAGGAGAATACATAAAAGTGCGAAAATAACCTGTTAGAGATCAGGCAATGCAGCATTTTTCAACAAATGCTACTCGAAACTGTGGAGTGAACTTGGTGTTGAGAGTGTAAAAAAAATAAGGGATTGTCAAAGGTATTTTCACTATGTGAATAGTGTTGTTTTACGAGGCTATCATGTCAAAGAAAAATGCCCATGTCAAATACTATTACTTTTCTTTTTACTATATATGTGATAGCCGCATAATAGAGCAATATTCAGGTAATAATGGCAAAAAAATGCCTCCAAAGAAGGAGAAAATTTTCAATAAAGTAGTGGTCGGGGTGCAGGGAATTGAACCCTGTGTCTCTTGGTCCCAAACCAAGCATGTTAGCCGGTACACCACACCCCGTATCTCCCAAGATTTGGACAAGTATCACGCTTTGTCAAGTTGACAATTTAAGCTAGCTCATGTCCTATAAGATGGCATTGCCGTCGTACTGAGATGGATGTAAACTTTACTTTTATGAATAATTTATTATTTTATTTACTAATATTGGTGCCGACTATTGCCTTGGTAGTTGTGATTTTGATGACTCTAAATTCACACAACAAAAATCAAAAAAATGTACTTGATGCACTACAAATTGAGGAACTCAAAACCAAGTTTCAAGCCGAAAAGCTCGCACAAATCGAGCAAATTAAAATTCAGCTTAGTGAACAAAGTCAACTAGACCTGGAAAAATTACAGCTTAAACTCAAGATAGATATCGCGAAAGAAGAAGAAAAATTTGCCACTGAAGCGATTCATTTTCAGCAAATTCTGACTCAAAAGCAAACCGAACTTGAATACCATCAAAATCAACTATTAGAAAAAGAGCAAGCGCTCATATTTAGAAGTGAGTCGTTGCAAAAAAAAGAGCAAGAAATTACTTCTCAACTCGAAAAAATCGCCAAGCTTTCTGTTGACGATGCTAAAAAACAACTCATGTCAGCTGCTGAAGCAGAGGTGGGCTTTGATCTGTTGCAATATCAAAAAAAAGCACTTGAGAGTACCCGCGACACCATAAATTTTGACGCGCGTCAATTGGTGACTCTGGCAATTCAACGCTGTGCCTCCGAAGTTGCCAATGAAGCCACAATTACCGCGATCAAATTACAAAATAATGACGAAAAAGGTAAGATAATTGGTAAAGGGGGGCGCAATATTTTGTGGCTCGAAAAGACACTTGGTGTTGAGTTGATCATCGATGAAACACCAGACGTAGTCACGATTTCTGGATTTTCATCAATCAGACGACATATTGCACGGCGGACATTGGAGATGTTGCTCGCAGATGGCAGGCTTCATCCAAGCGCTATCGAAGAAACGTATGAAAAAGCCCGTGCTCAAATCAGTGATGAGATAGCCGACGCTGGTCATGAAGCAGTGCAAGATCTCGCAATAATGGATTTTCCGGAAAAGTTGGTGCGTATTATTGGGCGACTAAAATTTCGTTCGTCATACGGGCAGAATATGCTCAAACACTCTATAGAAATGGCTCGTCTGGCAGGAATACTCGCCGATGAGATCAACGAAAAGTTTCCTCACCGCACTCCAATTTCCAAAGATATCTGTATCAAAGGAGCGCTTTTGCACGATATTGGCAAAGCAATTGATGAAGAAACACAACCCAAGGGTGATCACATTACGCTTGGCGCCAAGGTGTGCGATACGTTTTGGCTTGATTGGCGCATTAGAAAATGTGTGACAGCGCATCATGACGAGAGCTATGAGGATGCTGAGCATGGATTTTGTCTGGAGGCGGTCATAGTAGATGCTTGTGACAATATCAGCGGGGGGCGTCCGGGAGCACGTAAAGAAAGTGTAGAGGCGTTTTATCAGCGAGTTGAAGCCATGGAAAAGATAGCTGAAGAGACCCCGGGAGTCAACAAAGCGTGGATTATGAAGGGTTCCCGCGAACTGTGGATATTTTTTGATACCGAGATGATAACTCCCGCCCAGATGCATCAAACCACCAAAGAGGTAGCTCATCGTATCCAACTGAGTGTGCGCTATCCTGGTGAAGTCAAGGTTATCGGGATGTGGGAGGATCGAGTAGTGGAGTACGCATCTTAGCTAAATCGGTAAAATATAGGGCGGCTTGTCATAGCTCTTTTTTTGTGCTATATTGGAGTGGATTTTTATGCGTGAATTCACTCGAAATCCTTCAAAAAATGTAGTATTTACTGGTGTAGTTGCTATAAAACCGCCTCAGATATTTCATGATGCCACGGGAAATAAAAATCGAATATTTTGCCGAAATGTGATACTTACTGCATTGGTATGCGCTACCGTTTTAGCCGTAATATATCCATTTTTATCTCAGTCATTTGCGCTATCACAAAGTATTTCTCACCTTCAACAATCCCCAAGTGCTGCCAAAATAATATCACAGCCACAATTGTTTGCGATGGCGCCAGAGAGCGATTTTTACAACACCCATGTATTGAAAGAGTCGCAATATTTTAATACTATTTTTTTCTCAACTCACACTCTTAATTTTACTAACGGCGAGCTTGTTTTGGAGCCTACAGCACTCAATACGATTCAAAATCAGATGCTCGTACAGACTCCAAATCCTGTAATGACTATCGTGGTAGACTCGCAAGTGGGCAGTAGTCAAATGTCACCTCAAAATATTGCAGTATTAGCACAAGCTATTTTGCAGGCGAGTGTTGATTTTGGTGGAATTATGATTGATATAAATGCAAGTCAAATCATGGGTGACGGGTACAACAATTATTTTTTACTTCTCAAAACCGTACGGGAACAATTGCATATCCAATCCAAAAAACTATACGGACACCGCGCTCTTAATACTCAGATTTCGCCTCAAATTTTGAAAGATGAGAGTAAAAATGTGGATCAATATATAGTGACTATCGCGGAAGAAAATTCAAAGTTACCAGTACAGTATACCGATGAACTTAAAAAATTGATTAGTGAGCCGGGGAGCGCACCGTATTGGGTGGAGTTTCAATCAGGGCAATATATTAGCGGACTTTCATTGCCAACTACAGCAACTCCAATCAGTTATGATATACAAACAATACATAATTATAATTTAAATACAGGAGTCAGTATTTCTCAATCAAGCGATAAACTGCTTACAACTGTACGGTATGATAATCCAGCCATCGCAAATCAATTGAGCATTTATAGTGATCTGATTGGAGGTGCCAATAAACGTGGCGTTTCAAATATCGCGTTAATTGAGCAAGGAATAGCAAATATTTTATTGCGTGAAAATTCTAAAATGGTACTCGAGACTATTTATGCGCATACGGTTTTTCAAATAAGTGGTGTTGGTAAGTTGCTGAAAACCTCACAAGAGGCGCAAACAGGACTTCGTACACTCCAAGTCAATCAACAAAATCTTATTACTGCAAGTGCCGTTGTGTTGGCGCCATCTCCGACTGCTATCGAGGCGCGTGGTCTCTCACCCAAACGCATTGCACTGACATTTGATGATGGTCCTGATCCAGAGTGGACGCCAAAAATACTGGACACACTAAAAAAATACAATATCAAAGCCACATTTTTTGTAATCGGTGAACAAGTTCAAAAATACCCTGATATTGCGCGCAGAATTGTAAATGAAGGACACGTGATCGGCAACCATACGTATAGTCATCCGCACAAGATGAACGAATTGACGACAAATCAAATCCGTCAGGAAATTTTGACAACTGAAGCTGTTATTAAACAAGCAACCAACACTCGCACCACCTTGTTTCGTACCCCAT
>JAYUUP010000025.1:0-5383 GCA_043754825.1 bacterium
CACGTGCTCAAAAACAAGCTAGCGGTTGCCGTGAGCAAAAAGCTGACTACGCTTGGATATATCAAGGGATTTTCAGAAGAAGGATATGATCTCATTTTAGATCTCAACCTCGATCGCATCCACGCTATCAAACGAGTCTCACGACCTGGACAACGTGTCTACACCGAAGCCAAAAAATCACCTCGCATCACTGGTGGTATTGGTTTTACAATAGTGACCACATCACAGGGTGTCATGACTCACGTCGAGGCCAAGAAACACAACACCGGAGGAGAAGTTCTTTTCCAAATTTACTAATAATATTATTTTATGGCACGATCAGTACCTGTATTTAAAACCCGAAACTTCGGAATTATTGCCCACATCGATGCGGGAAAAACCACTACCAGTGAGCGTATTTTGCTGTACACTGGAAAAACTCACAAAATTGGTGAAGTCCACGAGGGTGAGGCAACGATGGATTGGATGGAGCAAGAAAGAGAGCGTGGTATCACTATCACCGCAGCAGCAACGACCGCCTTTTGGAACGCACCGAGTTGGGTCTACGGCGAAGCTGACAAAGAAGTAAAAACCCGCTTCAATATCATCGATACACCAGGACACGTCGACTTTACGGTGGAGGTGGAGCGTAGTTTACGTGTGCTTGATGGTGCAGTGACTGTATTTGATGGAGTGGCAGGAGTCGAGTCGCAGTCCGAAACGGTGTGGCGACAGGCTGAAAAGTACAACGTCCCACGCATTTGCTTTATCAACAAGCTCGATCGTACTGGTGCTGACTTCTTCTTTGACGTAAAATCTATCAAGGATCGTTTGACTGACAATGGTGTGGTGATGCAGCTACCAATCGGGGCTGAGGACAACCTCAAAGGCATGGTAGACTTGATGACCGAGGAGGCGATAGTATACTACGATGATACCGGAAAAGATATTCGTTACGAGGCAATACCTGACGATATGAAAGATTTGGTTGCTGAATACCGTGCAATCATGATCGAAAAAATCTCCGAAAATGATGATGAGCTTATGGACAAGTTCCTAAATGGTACTCCCATGAGTATTGTCGAACTCAAACAAGGGCTCCGCCGTGCAACCTGTGCCAACAAACTACACCCGATTTTCTGTGGATCAGCCCTCAAAAACAAAGGAGTACAGCCACTGTTGGATGCAATTTGTGAGTATTTGCCATCGCCAATTGACGTACCACCACTCGAAGCGCACAAACCGGGAGACGAAGAGGCAAAAATCCCGCTTGAACCGAGAGATGATGCGACGTTGGCTGCCCTCGCATTTAAAATTGCCAACGATAAATTTGGTTCATTGACATTTTTCCGTGTGTACTCAGGATCAGTCAAAAAAGGCATGGAGCTTTACAATCCTCGCACTGGAAAAACGGAACGCGCTGGACGTATCGTGCTGATGCACTCCAACTCACGTGAAGATACTGATGAAGTGTATGCAGGAGAAATCGCAGCATTTGTCGGACTTAAAGATGTGCGAACGGGTGACACACTCTGTGAAAAATCACACCAAGTACTCCTCGAGTCAATCAACTTTCCGGCGCCAGTTATCTCATTGGCAATCGAGCCGAAAACCAAGAAAGACCAGGAAAAACTGGGTATTGGATTGGGGCGACTTTTGGCCGAAGATCCATCTTTGCGTATCGAATCTAACGAGGAAACGGGGCAAACGGTACTTTCGGGCATGGGTGAGTTGCACCTTGATATCACGGTAGATCGTCTGCGCCGCGAGTATGGCGTAGAGACCAATGTCGGAGCACCACAAGTATCGTACCGCGAGGCAATCCGTGGTTCAGTCGAGTCAGAAGGAAGATACGTCAAGCAATCAGGAGGGCGTGGACAATACGGTCACTGTTGGCTGCGTATCTCACCAAATGAGGTAGGCAAAGGTGTTGAGTTCATCAATGGCATCGTTGGTGGTGTGATTCCAAAGGAATTTATTGCTCCAATTCAAAAAGGAGTAGAGGAAACTGCAAAAAATGGTGTCTTGGCCGGGTATCCTCTCAACGACATCAAAGTCGAAGTATACGATGGTTCATACCATGATGTCGACTCATCAGAAATAGCATTTAAACTAGCGGCAACTATCGCGCTTAAAGAAGGCGTTATGAAGGCAGACCCAGTATTGCTGGAGCCAATTATGAAAGTTGAGATCACGACGCCTGATGAGTATGTCGGAGATGTGATCGGTGATGTAAACTCTCGCCGCGGTCAAATCTTGGGGCAAAACCCACGTGGAAAAGCAATTGTAGTAATGGCGCTCATCCCTCTCGAGCAACTTTTCGGATATATTTCCACGTTGCGCGGTATGTCCAAAGGTCAAGCAACTGCTTCCATGGAGTTTGATCACTACGAAGACGTCCCTCGAAACATCCAAGAAAAGATAGTTGCAGCATCAAAAGTGCGATAACTTAGACTGATAAAAACAAATTTGTGGCACTGAGCCACTTTTTTGTTGATTAGTTTCGCTGCACCGTAGTCTCCTTCGGCTCTTCGCCAAAACCCTTTTTTACTGCGATAGTGTATAGTGGTCTGTCTAGTACTTCAGTATAGATGCGTCCGATGTACTCCCCGATGATGCCGAGCATAAAAAGCTGGATACCACTGACAAATAGGGTCACAGACATCAAGCTGACCCAGCCGCTGACATTATTATTGGTAGAGAGCGAGATCAAGATATAGAAAAATCCACCTACAAACGACAGCATGGCGAGTCCGATACCAGTGGTAGTAATAAGTCCTAGTGGGAACGTAGAAAAGCCCGTGATGCCATTTAGAGCAAGCTTGAGAGACTTTTTAAAGGGATAGTTGGTAGCGCCAGCAAACCGTTCACCACGGTCAAACTCCACAAAAGCATGTTTGTACCCCATGAGACTGGTCATTCCGCGGAGATATCGTGACTTTTCTTTGTATTTTTTCATCTCGGTGTTGACTCGTTTTGAGAGCAGGCGAAAATCCCCGGTATCTACTGGAATATCGACACTAGCAATTTTTTTAAGCAATCGATAAAATAAAAATGCATAAAATTTCTTGACTGGGTGAGTCTTGTAGCTGCGACGACGCGCGTACACGATATCATTGCCCTCTTCCCACTTTTTGATCAACTCGAGTGCTACTTGCGGGGGATCCTGGAGATCAGAATCCATGATAATTACTGCATCGCCTGTGGCATAGTCTTGCCCTGCAGTTACCGCTATTTGGTGTCCCGCATTTGCCGCAAACCCGATTACTTTGACTTTGGTATCGACTTGCTGGATATCTTGCAAAAGGCTGATTGAGTCGTCTTTGCTGCCGTCATTTACAAAAATTAGCTCGACGTCGTAAGTTGGCTCGAGTGGCTTGATTGCCTTGAGTACCTCGACGTACAGCTGTGGGATAGTCTCAGCTTCATTGTAAATGGGGAAAATGAAGGAGATGAGTTTTTTGGCGGACATGAATGCGAAAGTAATTTAGCTATAGAATAGCGTATTTTGCCCTAATTGTCAAAGTGTTCTGCGACCGATTTAATGTTTTGAATATTGCGCACGTCGCAAATCATCAGCCCGTCATCAGTTTCAACCACCAGGATGTCCGAGACGCCGACAAATGCGATCTTTTTCGAGGGATCAGCGAGTTTTGCTTTGTTGTTGAGTCCGTCGATTTGGATGCTTTGCGCAGTTTTTTCGATAGAAGGCAAATATTTTTCGATTGTGTCCCAGTTACCAAGATCATCCCAGCGGATATCCATGCCCATGACACCGAGTCCGGTTTTGATGCGGTCCAGCACATGAAAATCAAACGAAATCTTGGGCAACTGTCCAAATAACTCGCGGGTGAGACCCTCAGTTTGAATATGCGCCAAGACCTTGACTGAGTCAGGATCAAGTGGTGCTAATATCTCGCAAAATGATGAGTACGAAAACGCAAAGTTAAACTTATTCCAGAGATAGTCGCCCGACTCAAAAAATTGCTCAGCTAGTTCCAGATTTGGCTTTTCCTTAAAAGAAACTACTGGTACCGACTGCTCAAACACCCGATATTTATCCTCAGTTTTGATCTGAATATAGCCGTAGTTAGTGTTGGCAAAGGTGGGCTTGATACCCGCGACCATCAGTGAAAACTTTTTACTAACAATATCTTTGGCAATTTGTTTTTGCGCCGCAGCAAATACCTCAACCGAATTTTGATCGCTTAGCCAATCATCGCACGGGATAAAAATAAGTGGTTCATCAGCGCCAACTCGAGCAGCCACCACAGTAGCAGCCGACGCAACTGCTGGAAAACTATCGCGTTTCTCCGGCTCGAGTATCAGGTGAGTCGGATCAAAACTAGAAGGTAAAAGCTCTGCCACAATGTCGCGATATACATTATTGGTACTCACCCAGATATTTGCAAGTGATGTCACCTGTAGTGCATTGGCCACGGTGTGCTCTAGCAGAGTCAGATTATCTAGCAGTGGCACAAACTGCTTTGGAGTAGCCTTGGTAGAGACAGGCCACAATCGAGTTCCCCCACCTCCTGCTACGATTATGATTTGCATACATTGATGTTATCATCATTTGTGCCACAAGTCAAAGGCAGCGTTGACTATTTTAAATTGCTAAGCTAATTATGTATAGATAATATGGTTTTTACCAAAAAAAGTTTGTTTGCAGGATCGATTGTATTTTTTTCAGCACTTGGTGTGTTGTTGTCTACACAACCTAGCTGGTATCTACAAAATACCTACCTGACAGGCTTAATCGGATCATTGGTATACATATTGCTGCCTATATTTTTAGTGTATTTCAAATCAATCCCTTTTATCCAGCTCAAAACTACGCATTGGGAATACAACGCAATTTATAATTGGTCAATAGGGTCGGTTATCATTTTCTCAATATATACTTTGTTTTATCTGTTGTTTAAAACTCCGCTTGAGGTATTCTTTTATATTATTTTGAGTCTTAGTATTGCGTACGACGGATTTCGGTTGCTCAAAAAAGATCCTATATTTGATGAGATAATCGCCATCCCAAAATTTACCAAAAAATCGGCTATATTTGTTGGATTATTTTTGTGTGCATTGGTATATTACTATTTGCTTTACTGGCGAAATTGGGCACCGGCTTATACTCAGTTGACTGATCTGCTCAATCACAATACCGTAGCAAACTCCATACTACAAGGCAGATTTGCCTGGTTCCCGTCCCAACTCACTGACAGTATCCAACTCGACTCATATTTAACCGTTTTTCACTTGCAGCTGGCAATGGCGCGACTATTTTTCTCTGCATTTAATCTATTTGAGTTTCAATTTGTGATGCAGTTTGTGTTGCTTGGATTTACTTTCAAGCTATTTCAAACGTTTTTATCGCTTTTTTCCAAATATTGGTGGGTGGTAATCT
>JAYUUP010000026.1:0-15810 GCA_043754825.1 bacterium
ACCCCTTGGCATAGCAACCGTCAATCTTGCTGATGTTTGTATAATTCTAGGACTTATTCTGTTAAACAAAAATATATGGATCTCTCATTCAAAAAATCAGGATCGCCGCGACTTTCCGCCACACTACAAAGCGTAATTCACACCAAAAAAAGTAGCGTTAGTGTGCAGCCACAGGCTCATCAGTTTTCGTCATTTACGTCACACAAACTACAAGCTCTCAAGCGGTATTCCAACGGTGCGCGAGTGCTCAACACTGTCAGTCAAAACTCCCCACAAGCATTACGAAAACCACATTCACCTCAGGTTTTACCAACTCGTTTTGCAGGCACTGAAACACTCGCTGATCACATAAATGCAGAGATGATACGCCCTAATCGACAAGTATTTTTTGCAGCCGTGGCGCTAGTTGCATTGGTAGTACTCTCGACCGCATTTTTACGTGGTGATTTTCTCACGAAGCCTCCTATTTCGCAATCATTTGCTCGAGAACAAAAAGCACAAACCGGCGATGAATCGGGTACTTTGGCTGCGGCAAAACAATACTCAAGCGATCAAATCGTCGCCATCCATCAAAAAATTATCGCAGCACTTACAGTCAAAGACAAGGCGAGCAGTTATTTATTGCCAAAACCTGATGTATCCAAACCGGCATTTTTACAGCTAAAGGAACTCGGTAAAACGATTGATCTGGACTTGGAAAATAAGCAACAAACACCAAGCGTACGTTTTTATGAGTTTGCGGGAACACCAGGCGACGGCGGAAAAACAATCATGCTCTCACTTACCGGTGATTTGGATGCTACATTACTCAAATTATCTCCTGGTAGCAAAATTATCATCAATGGGCAAGATAAAAATGGAGTATCGTACAACTGGACATATAGTATGACTGCACGCAACCAGATGAATCTCGATGATAAAACCGCTTTTTCGGTATCCAATAAATCAAATCTCGGATTTGTGGTATATGCAGGGGAAAATAGTATGCAAATGATCGATGCTCGTCTTGTCAGTGTAGACAAAGCGCAATAAAAGTATTAGGCTAAATTATTATGAGTCCATCGCTGCTTCAGCGTATTTTTGCCTTGATAATCATCATTGTTTTGGTGATAATTGTTGGTTTTTTATTTATTACATTATTGCCAATCGTATTGGTTATTTTGACAATCGTATTTGCAATTCAGTTTTTCAAGCCTCGAGGATATATGCGTGACCAAAATGCTCATCAGCAATATCAAAAAAATGCTCCATCACTTCCGAAAAAACCACCGGCAACTGATGCGGTGTTTACCAAAAAAAATTAGTCTTGAGATTCAAAATTTGGATTGTGCTCGCGAAGCCAATCACGAAACATTTCTACTACTTTATCGTGACCTACAGACAAAAAATCGGTGGATTTATCTACGGGTTCAAACCAACACTCGAGTTGTTGACGAGTTTTATCTTTATCCGTAAAAAACCATCGTTTAGAGACATCGATGCGAGCTGTCGGGCGTACGATATAGTATATTTGTAGGTTTGAGGCCTTGCGTATCGGATCTTCAAAATATGCAAATCCAAGTGGGCATACGATTTTGACATCAAGTCCAGTCTCCTCTTTAATTTCTCTAGTTACGGTTTGTGCTAGATTTTCAAATCGTTCGATGCGTCCTCCAGGGATTTGGATACCACGGTTTGGACGAGTAAGTGAGCGAAACACCAGATAATAGTCGAGCCCTTTATCTTTGAGCCATACTAGTGCACCAGCCCGAAATACGTGCTTTGGCGAGTAACGTTTGACATAGCTTGTAGCCCCCGGATACTGGAGGCTTCTCAACTGAATTTCTTTTCCTTCGTCTTGCATAAAAGTGTAAACCCAAACCTTCTATTCATTTTCACTGTGTCAAAAAATAGTATAAATCAAGATAAAGACGTATGAAAATGATGAAGTGGATTGTTTATGTGGGCACTCTAGATTGCTTTTTTGAGGCTGTCAAGGCTTGACGAAACGTAAAAACCATCTCATCACTTCTAATCATGACTCACCTCAAGCTACTCAACAGCTCAGTTGTTCAGGGACAACTCCGTAGTGACATTCCAGATTTCAATGCCGGAAACGTCGTTAAGGTATTTTATAAAATCAAGGAAGGTACGAAAGAGCGTGTCCAAATCTTCGAAGGAATTGTAATTTCTCGAAAAAGTGGCAGTTCGCTCAATGCTGCATTTACTGTACTAAAAAATTCAACAGTTGGCATCAAAGTGGAGCGTACGTTCCCACTCCACTCCCCCTCAATCGAAAAAATTGAAGTTGTTGGTGGTATTCCCGTGCGTGCTAAACGTGCCAAGCTGTATCACTTACGTGATGTAAAAGACCCGATCAAATCGGCAAAAACTCGTAAAGTAACTGTAAAATAATCGCCAATCTGAGAATATGTATCTGATATCGTATCGGACATTTCTCTGGATGCAGCTACTGTTGGTTGCCATTACAACTGCAATTATCATGTATGCTCCAATCTCAGTATTTGCCCATCTTTGTCTAGTAGCAGTTCTTATTTTGACTCTCATTGTTCAAATTACTGGCGCTACACTAAGTCCAAAATTGGTTGTTTTTACTCATTTTTTAGCAGCTGCCACGCTTTCCTTTACTCCTTACTTGCTGGCATTTGCCGCTCAGCATACTCCCACTACAACTCTCTATCTGTATAGCTTCTTGACACTTTCGTTGTTATTAGTTACAGATTTTAACAATATTTTTACTAAACACTAGCATACTTATGATATTTGTCACCCGAAAAGATGAAGAAAATTCGCAGAAAGTTGTTGCAAACTTTTTAAAGCGCGTCAAAAAATTTAATTTGATTGCACGATCTCGCAAAACCAAGCACCACACTAAAAAGCGAACCCACCGTGTTGCTAAAGAAAAAGCTATCAAAACCATGGCGTATCTCAAGAAAAATGAGTACAACACTACGATGCGCACTAAATTTTAAACTATAACCTTCGTGCCCCAGGATCCCTATACCGTCGCTGTGGATTTTGGCTCTCATTCAATCAAAGTTGCTGTTGCAAAACAAGTCGATAATGCCAATGAGCAATCAAAAACGCAAATCCTATCTCTTGTAGAGGTTGAGTCGGGTGGTATAAAACGTGGTGTTATTACCAACATGAACGACGCCACCGAAGCATTGCTCAGAGCGCTGACCCAAACTGAAAATGTGATTGGATTGCCGATACGTCACGCAGTATTTGGCATAAACGGCACTGGAATTAGCTTTATTCACTCGCAAGGTTTGGTCATAAACACTCGCCCTGATGGTGAAATTCATGATTCGGATATCGAAAGATTGGTGGAGGACGCGCGCAAAAAAGCTTTTGGTATCAACGATAGTGAGATTTTGCACATTATCCCCAAAAACTATCGTATTGACAATCAAACAGGTATCCGAAACCCGGTAGGCATGATCGGACGTCGTCTTGAGTCAAACGTGATGATGGTCAGTATCGAAACCAGTTACCTCAGAAATTTTACAAAAGTAGTCGATCAGGCAGGGGTGGAAATTGGCGGACAAATATTTACACCGCTCGCCAGTGGAGATTTCTTGTTGTCGCACTCGCAGAAAAAGTCGGGCACTATCTTGATTGATATCGGATATTCGTCGACTTCGTATATCGTCTGGGAAAATGAAGAGATATTTGCAACGGGAGTGATCCCAATCGGTAGTGAGCACATCACCCAAGATCTCGCAGTAGGATTGCAAACCACGATCGAGATGGCGGAGGAAATCAAGTGCCACCATATCAATTTTTCAGCAGACGAGGGTGATCGAGCTGGTATTTCCACTATCGAGATGCACAATCCTGACATCGGGGAAAATGAGCGATTTGATATGCAAGAGGCAAAACTCTACGCACGTTCTCGAGTCGAAGAAATATTTTATTATATCAATAAAGAGCTAAAAAAACTTGGAAAGATGAGTAAACTGGCAGGAGGTGCTGTCTTGATTGGGGGTGGATCGGCACTCAAGGGTATTGTGGAAGTTGCCAAAGATGTGCTTAAAATCCCGGTGTTTAAATATCGTTTTGATAGCTCAAAAATCGAGTTTGTCCCAGACTACAATGGCGATCCGAGTTTTATGAATGCAATCTCACTGGTAGCCTATTTTTTGCGCCAAGATGACGAGACTAGTCCAGCCACTAAAACCAAAAGTGGAGGTATCGGTGGCTTTATGAAAAGTTTGCAAGGTGACAAGAAAAAAGGAGGGGGAAAAATGGGGGAAATGCTACGACGAATTTTGCCGTGGTCCTAGCTATGCCATTTTATACAATTTCTGAACTTAAATTGCATCTGGAGCAAACCAGTGGAGTACAGTGGATACTGGCAGCCGATCCAAAAAACGGAGTACTGTCTACCAACGCAGCATTTGCAATTGCAAAGGAGCAAAAAATACCTCCAGCAGTGGTAGCAGCACATATTTTAGCATCGCTAAATATAGTTGAAGGTGTCGAATTTACTCAGGCAGGTCCATATATCAATTGTCAGCTCAATGATGAATTATTTGCAGATATTTTAGCCAACACTGTTGAGTTGCAGCTTGCAAATCGCGATGATAAAATTTTGTTTGAGTACGTCAGTCCAAACGTCGCAAAACCACTGCATGCCGGGCATCTGCGCAATATTAACATCGGCGAGAGTGTATTTCGATTGCTCAAAACGCAGTACAAAACGGTGATCAGCGATAATCACTGGGGTGACTGGGGAGTGCAGTTCGGGATACTGCTCTGGGCATTAAAAGAAGTGGATAATTGCGGTAATCCTATTTTGGAAATAGAGTTAAACGGTCAACGTGTCTGCTTTGAATTTGATGAGATCAATGCTACGATTGATAGCTATGTCAAACTATACGTGTGGGCAAATCAGCAAAAAGATGTGCTTGAGAATTGGGATCAATTAGTTCGTGCTGAGTTTTCGGATTTAGAAAAAGGTGATGCAGTAAGTCGGGCCCGCTGGCAGCATATTGTGACCGTTTCTCAAACTGAAATTGGGCGACAACTGACTATTCTTGGAGTTACTCCGCATGATCTTAATCAAGGGGAAAGTTTTTATGAGTCAGAAATGAAACAACTGGCTCACTTTTTAGAAGCGCAGGGTATTTGGCAAGCAGATATAGATGGGCGATTCTTTGATTTTTATAATTTTAAGCGCGAAAATTTCGATGCAATCTCACAAAAAAGACTTGTGTCACTAGCGCCAAGTGGAGAAAACACCAGTGATCATCAGCTCGGACGAGGGTATTTGTTGAGTACTCAAGGATATACTACATATTTGTTTCGCGATGTAGCAGCTCGTATCCAGTGGGCGCGAGATTTGCATGCTGATCAGATGATAACGGTAGTAGATCATACCCAAAATCACCACCTGACGCAGGTATTTGTTGTGTGTGCGTACTTGGCGCAGCAACCTGCATTTATCGCTGAGTATGGCGCTGACGTGGCTAGCAGGCTCTCGGGGGGGCACCTCAAAAACATCGGGTATGGATTTATCACCTTGCCGAGTGGGAAAATGAGTACTCGCAAAGGAAACTTTTTGACCGCCCAAGAAATTATCGATCCAATACTTGCCAAAGCTTCTGAAAAACTCGGAGAAACAGTAGATAAAACAACAGCAAAAAAAATAGCGATTGCTGCGATAAAGTGGGCAGATTTGAGTAAGGATTGGATTTCGGATGCAGTGTTTGATGCAGAAAAAATGCTCCAATTTGAAGGAAATACTGGAGTATATCAACTTTATACAATCGCTCGTCTGCATAGTATTTTGCGAAAAAATCCGATTGAAAATCTAGGTATCGATGCAACATTACTCAATGAAACTGAAAAAGAAATTTTGACTCAGATATACGGGTTTGAACTAGTGGTATCACAAGCAACTGACGTCATGAAACCACACCAAATCTGCAATTATTTGTATAGCTTGGCGAGCAAACTCAATAGTTGGTATGCAAAATATCAAGTCAGTACTGAGCCAAATCTGATTCGAAAACAAACCCTGCTGGCATTGTGCAAAAAGTGCACCGCTCACCTTACATTTGCGCTATCTTTGCTCGCAATTGACGCAGTAACAGAATTGTAGACAATTATGAGATTTTTTCAAACCTATTGACGAAAGCAAGTCGAGCATATAGCTTAGTTTAAAATGTACTTAGTTGATTTCTTGTTTAAAACGGGTTTTTTGATAGTCCTCGGATGCAGTATTGGATTGCTGGCTGGATTATTGTTGTGGTATACTGATTATAGTACTACAACCCCTAAAAAAGCTATGATTGCGAAACAAATACTTTGGTTTGGTAAAGTAATATTGGTCTTGGGAATTGTCGCGGCAGTGTTTGGTGTTGGGATGGAGTTTTTGCCACTACAATGGCTGACTTTTGAATCAAGTGATCGAGACGGCATCAAACAGATTGTGGCCTTGATCTTGATGGTTCTTGGTACTTTTTTAACTATTCATCCTCATTTTTATGACCACTACTACTCCAACAAACTACGCTAACTGGCTGCGGGCGCTGTGTATTCAAGCTACAACAATAGCGGGTAGTGGGCACCCGACATCTTGTTTAAGTGCGGCTGAGATTATGGTTGGTTTGACCTTGTATTTTGTCGCTGATGTACAAGACACTCAAAATATCTACAATGATCGGCTGATATTTTCCAAGGGGCATGCGGCGCCACTCCTATACTCATGGTACCATACGCTCGGAGTAGTCTCGCGTGAAGAGTTGCTGACATTACGCAAGCTTGGCTCGAGACTAGAGGGGCATCCCACCATGAATTTTCCGTATACCGAAGCTGCAACGGGGAGTTTAGGGCAAGGACTCGGTGTAGGGCTGGGAATTGTGCTGGGACAACGATTGGTAGAATCGGAGGCACGGACATTTGTGTTGATGGGTGACTCTGAGTTGATGGAGGGGAGTGTCTGGGAAACAGTGCAGTTGGCGGCGCATTATCGCGCAAAGAATTTAGTTGCTTTGGTTGACCTCAATGATTTGGGGCAAACTACCAGCCCACTTTTTGCTAGAAATCCAGAAAGGCTGGCTCGAGTGTTTACAGATTTTGGTTGGAAAGTGGTCGTATGTTCTAAAGGCAATGATCAAGCCTCAGTTCAGGCAGCATTTACTGCGTTAGAAGATGACCGTGACCAGCCTATCGTATTGATATTTCACACCAAAAAAGGCGCAGGAGTTAGCTTGGTCGAAGGGCAAACCGGACGACACGGTAAACCATTTTCACCACAAGAAATGCAGCAAGCCCTCACTGAATTAAAGATTGATATTGAAAGCGATTCTCCGAAAATAACACTGCAATCACCAATAAAATCAACGTCTATCACCACAGTATTTTTATCAAATTTGGAAATACCTTTAGTGGTAGATACACTCTCTGTTCGCGAGGCCTATGGCAAAACACTGGTCCAGCTAGGTGGTCAAAACTCCCAAATTGTAGTACTCGATGCGGAAACGAGTAACTCGACTTTTTCACACTATTTTGCACAAGAATATCCTGAGCGGTACTTTGAAATGTATATCGCCGAGCAAAATATGGTATCAGTCGCAGTGGGATTTTCGCGCATGGGATTTGTGCCGGTTGTAAACACGTTTGGCGCATTTTTTACGCGGGCATTTGATCAAATTCGGATGGCGGCATATTCTGGTTCTCATATTGTGTTGGCGGGGTCGCATGTAGGAGTATCAATCGGGGAAGACGGTGCATCTCAAATGGCACTTGAGGATATCGCGATGTTTCGCACGATTGAGAGTAGTACGGTGCTATATCCAGGCGACGCGCAATCGGCAGCGGCACTCACGACACTAGCTATCACCACACCAGGCATCGTCTATTTGCGCAATACTCGGGGCATTTTGACACAAAGACCGGTTCAAAAACTAACGGTAAGTGGTTCGAGAACAATTATAACTTATCCACACAATCATATCACAATTTGTGCAGCAGGAGTCACGCTCGATGAGGCAGTTTTTGCCAGCACGATACTTGAAAGAGAGGGGGTGTATGCACAGGTGATTGACATGTACTCAGTCAAGCCACTAGATAGTCGTTATATTCAAAAAATAATGCGCGAGACAGATTTAGTCGTGGTTGTTGAGGATCATCATCGGGAGGGTGGATTGTACAGTGCGATTTGTGAAGCAAGCGGGGCGTTTAAACTGAAGAAACCGATTATTTCGCTTGCAGTGACTCAAACACCGCATAGTGGTACACCTGTCCAACTGCTGCAGCATATTCATATCGATGCAGCAGCAATTGTGAGTGCGATCAAAGAGTATCGTTAATCTTGCAAATACCTATAAAAGACAGTATACTTATGATGTAATTTTACATACAAATACTGATGGGCTCGATTGCGCCGCAATACACTCAAAAAATTGGCTCTATTTCGTGGGCAAAAGTTGTCGTGGTCATGGTGTCGTTTGCAATTGCATTTGGACTGATGTATGGGCTGTTTTTACTATTTTCCCCTCCAAAAAATACTACAAAAAATGATATTATTGAGGTTGTGAATGAGTCACGATTGGCACCATCAAAAAATAATAATATCCAGCCAAAACTACCAACAGTCAACTGTAGCGATACGAATTTGAAAGATTGTAATGCACCAAATTTAGCTCCAACATTGCGCACAACTACATTGCGATTTGATCCAAATAGTGTGCCAGTTACCGTGTCAATCACAACTCTACTCCAGCAAAATGGGACGCTAGTCGATGTCGATCAAACATTGCCACTATCCGTAGAATCACTTAAAGCATTGATGCCACAGAGTCGCTTTGATGCCACTAAACTACAACTCATGATTGGGTCAACTGCAAACATAGTTTATGAACTAAATCAAGACGCGGTATTTGTAAATCCTGGACTAGGTGTTCGGGGAACTGCTGATTTTCGCTTGCAAATACGAGACGCAAAAAATGCAATTTCAAACTCTGCTATCATCACCATCGCGATCGATTGCGCCCCAAATCAACTCTGGAATGAAACAAAAAAACGTTGCGAGACTGTCTTGACGATAGACGTGTTGAGGCAACTTCCTGAAAAAATATGTACGCCAACCGAACTTGTGTTTTCTGGTATATTTTCATGTGATATTGGATTAGTTTCAAACGCGGTATACACAATCAACAACGCTATCACTGCTAGTTTTGCAGGACAATCTATAACTTGTAATGTAATTGAGCGCGAGATTATTGTGCCTTATGTTTGGCGTCAATCACTACACTGCCCTGGTATTTCACTAGCTTTAAAACTCACGCGTGGTTATATTTCTGAATCAATCGCTTTACATGTGGAAGGGCGAAAAATACCTATAAAAATATCGGGAATTATTGGTGATTGTCCTGCAACAACTACACAAATTAACTCATCCGAGGGTACTCAATGTCGGTGCACCGATCAATCGAAAACGCTCGACAGTGAAACAAAAACCTGTAACCAAACTAATCGAGTCACCGTTTTACCACAGCACGATAATGAAAAAAATGTTGAGTTGCGACGCACGGTAGAGTTAGAAAAACAACAACCCCTACCCCCAATATGCAACAAAAATCAAGCGCTCGACATCTTCAAAAATATCTGTAAATCGTGCACTCTCGGACAGGTGAGTGATGGTAATAGTGGCTGTACTCGTTGCCCTCCACACGCTATTTTTGAAGCAAGTCGAGAGAGTTGTGTGGCTTGTAGTAAATTAGAATACCCAAGTGTCGACGGATTTACCTGTATAATATGCGACAATCAAAGTAACAATGGAATACCAGATTGCCTCAGCGACTGTAGTTTTTTGCCTGGAACTGTCGATCAAGCATGTCATCCGTGTGGTACCAATTATCCGTCGTGTGATTTAAATAGGCCAAATCAATGCGATGCAGTCGACACCCCTTTTACTCGTGATAATAGCACGCCACAATGTCCTCAAATTCCTGTGTGTGACTCGATTAGTGGAAATGGAGTTTCTGATTGTGAGGTGTTTTGTGATAGAACGACATGTACCATAGAGCCGGTATGTGATACTATTTTAGACAATGCGATTGCAGACTGCCCAGTTGTCTCGTTGGTCAACGATTTGCTAAATACTCAGGTTGATGCGGCTCCGTTTGGTCAGGTGTTGCTCACTTCTCAGCTATCTTTCGTATCAGCAGCCGTAAAAAATACGCCTCAAAATGGAGTGATTATCAGCAATGAGCGTGGTATTTCATATATCCCCCTCACTGTACAAGATGATACTATTGAGATTATTCTTACTAATCGTGCACAGCAAACTCGTATATACACCGTACAAGTCATCGCGAGTTGTCCAACTGGTCAATCCTGG
This sequence comes from bacterium, assembly GCA_043754825.1. Lineage (GTDB taxonomy): Bacteria > Patescibacteriota > JACMRA01 > JACMRA01 > JACMRA01 > JAYUUP01. Next base: position 10,355 of record JAYUUP010000026.1, read on the forward strand.
AATCCAACACTCAAACTCTGCGGAACGACGGTGTCATCTGAGCTGCTAGGTATGTGTGATTTAGTTGTAATTTCTGGAGTGAGTGCGTGTCGTTTTTCAATCACTACCCTAGGTAGTTCCCATATGTGGACAGTACCAAATTCAGGATTGTATACCCAGTTTATCGATGCAAATAATCGCAGTGTGTACTCAGCACCGTGTACTATTGAGTTCAATCAGACTCCCGCCGCTGCTTTGCTTTGCCTTATTCAAACTCAGCTATCGACGGTAAGTGATACACTATTGCTAGCTACTCAGCCACCGGTTACTCTTTCACCAGCTCCAACATTTATCTGTGATACTATCCCAGCAAATCAAATCAGTGACTGCCAAGTATACTGCAATCAAATACGGGGAGATTTTATGCCAGATTGTAGGCCAGAATTATGCGATTTTGAATTTGATAATGGGATACCGGATTGTCCAACACCATTTGCAACCAACCAGTTTTGGGTATTTTCAAACACATCCACACCTTTACAACCCACACGTCCTTCAGATATTTTTTTGACCTCGACACTACTACTTATAATTTTGTACGTGCTACTATTTATTTTTGCTGGTGATGGCGCTAAGCAGAAAACTTCAATATCTTCAGCGTCAATATCCACAGTCGCTGTAAAAAAAGTAATCTGGTAATACTCAAAACACCACACACTTGCCAACTAATAGATTTTTTTGCTAGGATAACGCAATAATGTCAGACCATATACCGCCATCCAAACCGATCGATTATTTGTCCCGCGCTAAGGGTTTTTTCAAGCCGGATTTAGATCATGATTCTCGAGTAACATTAGCAATCGTGGGCTGTTTTGCGGCGGCGATTATTATGATATTTGCCCTGGTTGGTATGGGTGGGGGGCTCGGCAGCGCGATTGCTGAATTATTTCGAAAGTTGTTGGGGTGGGGAGTGTATTTGGTACCTAGTGGATTTTTGCTCGCCGCATTTGTACTGATAAATCTTCAAAAAAACCGAGAGTTAGCACAAGATCTTTCAAATCGTTTGGCGTGGGGCATGATTTTTATGGTAGTGTCACTCGTGGCATTTTTTAACATATTTACCAATCCTAAAAATTATCAAGACGCGGTGGATCATGGTGGTGGTGCGCTCGGCTTTATCATTTATCCGGTGTTGCTCGGCAATAGTCTCGGGATTTTTGCATCAGTAGTAATCCTTGTAACATTATTTTTATTTGGATTTTTTCTGGTTACTAATTTTACGTTTGTACAGTTTTCGATGAAGCTCGGGCAAGCTATAAAAGATCCGGGAAAGCTCATGGATTTCGTACCTGATATTTTTGAAGTCTGGAACAAAAAGCCACAAACTCAGCAACAAAAAGTTCAAGATGAACTAGGCATTCTTAAAACAGACGAACATGGGGCTATTAAAGCTGAGTCAAATCGTGCTGCTGCATTTGTCAAAAAGGAGGAGGTGATAGTACCGCCCAGTGCGGCATTTACCGCAAGTTCTACTCAAATAAAATCTACAAAACCTAAGCAAAAGTTTAGCTTTGAAAAGTCAGACAGTGGAGTTATCGAATTTAAAAAATCGGGTGATAGTGACATTATCAAGCAAAATGTATGGGGATTGCCGCCATTTACGATACTTGCACAAACCACTCAGAGAGGTGACCCGGGCGATATTGAAGCCAACAAAAAAACAATTCAGGAGACGCTCAAACACTTTGGAATTGAGGTAAGTATGGGTGAAGTGATCATTGGACCGACGGTTTCGCAATATCCTTTTAAGCCTGATAATGGTGTTAAACTCTCAGCGATTGATAACTTGCAGCGCGACCTTGCCCTTGCACTGGCGGTGCCAAATATTCGCATTCAGCCGATACCGCAAACTACGCTCGTGGGTATCGAGGTGCCAAACCGTGCCATGGCTCAAGTGCGTATGCGAGATCTGCTGCAAACCAACGATTTTATTCACTCTGATAAACTTACTGTGGCTATTGGACAGGATGTTGCCGGAAAAAACATGCTCTTTGCGATCGCAGATATGCCGCATTTGTTGGTAGCTGGCGCAACAGGTAGTGGAAAATCAGTCTGGATCAACGGCATGTTAATTTCATTGCTTTTTAAGTATGCGCCGCATCAACTCGGCTTGATTTTAGTAGATATGAAGCGTGTAGAACTGAAGCTCTACGATGGTATTCCGCACCTTCTCACTAGCGTCATTACCGAGGCGGACAAGGCGATAAATGCGCTCAAGTGGGCAGTGCTCGAGATGGACAAACGCTATCAATTGCTTGAAACCCACGGCAAGCGAAACATAGTAGACTACAATCTATTTGCAGAAAAAGAAGACACGGTTCCAAAACTATCATATATTGTATTTGTTATAGATGAGCTTGCGGATCTCATGATCATGGCCAAATCTGAGGTTGAGCCGCTGATCGCCAGACTTACTCAAATGGCTCGTGCAGTCGGTATCCACGTTATTCTCGGTACTCAACGCCCTGATACTAGCGTTATCACCGGACTGATAAAAACTAATGTCCCAACTCGTATCGCGTTTGCGGTGCCGAGTGAGATTGATAGTCGAGTAATACTAGGCAGTCAAGGTGCTGAAAAACTCCTCGGAAAAGGTGATGGTCTTATGTTGTCACCCCGCGTGATTGCTCCTGTGAGATTTCAGGGGGCTTATCTGGATGAAAGCGAGGTCAAAGAGTGTGTAGATTTTCTCAAAACCCAAGTCAATGAGCAAAAAGTAATGCCAAATATGCTCGAAGAAATCACACTACCACCAAAGCAAAAAATTAAAATTCCCGGACTTGATGAGATGAGTGATGGAGGTGGAGAGGAAGAGGACGAAGTATATGAATCAGCCAAGCGATTGGTTATCCAGTATCAAAAAGCCAGCGCCTCATTTTTACAGCAAATGATGGGTATCGGGTATCCAAAAGCAGCAAAGATCGTGATGAGACTTGAAGAAAATGGTGTTGTCGGACCACAAAATGGCGCTAAACCCCGCGAAGTCTATCTCCTTCAAGACTAATCTTTTCTGATTGATTTTATGCAACAGACTTTTATTATTACGACGCACACTACCATTGATACCGTCAAGCTGTCACACTTGGCCGCATTTGAGTTTGCGCGCGCCAACTTTCATCTTCCACTAGCGCTGAGAGTATTGGCTGCGTCTGATTATACGATACCAAACACAGATATCTCTCAAACGTTCGCACAACTTGAAAATAGTGGGCGGATTATTATTAAAAATTATGACTCAAAACGAGAGTTCCGCACTGAGCTGCTCTCACTTTACGCCCAGTACAATCAGCCAACTATCGCATTTCTTGGTGATATTGACTCGTACGACGAACGCTTGCAGGAGGGTATGCTCAAACTGCTCGAAGAGCCACCGCAAAATATGCTTATCGTACTCACTGCACAAAGTGTCGCCACGATATTGCCAACTATTGTCTCCCGAGCCCAAATTATCTCGCTTCCACAAAAAACTGTGTTTGGATTGTTGTCACCAGACCTCAAAAAATCCACTGAAAAACATCTCGGCAAAGCTGAAGATACTGCCAAAAAACTGTTGCGCGGTGAGTCGCTCAAAAGCTGGATCGACGGCTTAGATCTTAAAAAAGTGGAACGATATGAACTCTCGTTTTGGCTTTGGATGCTGAGTGTGTGTCTGCAAACTTTTTATACTAATCCTGCCATGACATCCTCCCAACCACTCATCGCAACACTTCTAGAGTCCAGCATCCAAGCCAGAGTTTACAACGACGCCAACGTGCAAAAAAAGATGGTGCTATATTCACTGATGAGTGGCCAAGTAGACAACCCATAAAAAATAGTGTGTACTAGTGATTGTGAACGTCTGGGAGGAAATCAAATCCAAGCTTGATATTGTAGATGTGCTCTCAGAGTATGTGAGGATACTGCCTGCTGGGCAAAATTTTCGTGCCCTATCGCCATTTAAGCGGGAAAAGACACCGAGTCTCATGATTTCGCCTCAAAAACAAATTTGGCATGATTTTAGTACTGGTCGTGGTGGTGATATCTTTGGATTTGTCTGCGAAATTGAAAATATCACCCGTGCTGAAGCTCTTAAAAAACTGGCAAAAAAGGCCAATGTTGAGTTAAAAAAAGAGCGTCCAAAAACTGAGCAAGAACAACAAATTGTCGAAGAACAGCAAACACGTGCCGAAGCTGGATACACCACACTCGAGTGGACAGCATCGTTTTATCATCAGATATTGCTCAAACTCCTCAAAACTCCTGATCACCCCGTCACTCAATATTGCAAAGCTCGTGGGCTTAGTGACCAGATTATTGCTACATTTCAAATCGGATACGCGCCCGGCAATCAATTTCTCACGACATTTCTGCAAAAAAGATCAGCAACTTCAGACATATTCGTAGATGTTGGGGTGCTTAAAAAAAATGAATTTGGCACTACTCGCGATAAATTTAGCGATCGATTGATGATACCGATTAGTGATAAAGAGAGTCGAGTAGTTGGGTTTACTGCACGTGTCTTGCCGTACGATAAAACGGAACGCCCAAAATATCTCAATTCTGCACAGTCCGAGTGGTTTGATAAGTCAAATTTGTGGTTTGGTCTCAATCTAGCACGGCGCAGTATTATTCAGGAAAAAAAAGCAATTTTAGTTGAGGGAAACATGGATGTGATCGCACTCTTTGCCAAGGGAATCGAAATAGTCGTGGCTTCCCAAGGCACTTCATTTACTGCTAGTCAGCTCAAGTTGCTCTCTCGAGTTACCCAAACAGTGCTGCTTGCCTTTGATAACGATTCGGCTGGAGTAGAGGCGGGTAAAAAGTTGTTTATGCAGGCGACTGAGCTCGGATTTGCTGTACAAAAACTGGTGATACCTCAGCAATACAAAGACATAGATGAGTATGTCCAGGCACTCGGCACTGTCACGCTTGATATGCTCAAGACCCAGCATTATCTTGATTTTTGGATAGAAACTCATGCTACTGAGTTGTTGAGCAGCGATTCGTTGATACAAAAAACTGCTGTGGAGACTGTGGCTAAAATTATCGCCGTGACTGATGCGGTGACGCGTGATCAATATATCGAACGCGTGGTCGTCATGACTCGTATCTCGCAAAATACCATCCGGCACCTAGTGCAAAGTAGCAAAACCACAACGCTGCCAAATACTGCGATTGCTGTACAGGATACACCCAACTTTTCTCCCAAACACGATGAACAACTGCTCGTCATCGTACAAAAACTAATTGCTTTTTCACATCAACCGGCATTTAATGACATTATCTCTCAAGTACTTATTGAAAAAATATATCAGTTGTGTCAGACTATTTTACCGCTGCATCAAGAAACACTCACCAGCTATATTGAGCATAATTCAGATCAACTCGCACTTATTTGGCAGGATGGTATCGAACAAAAGAATGAGCAGTTTGCACTT
>JAYUUP010000027.1:0-5135 GCA_043754825.1 bacterium
AAAACAGCGGTGATAGCAGGGACAGCATTAACCACTACCAACAATTTATACGGTAACGAGATTACTTAGCTTTTAGTAGCAATACCCCCTCACAGTGCATTGTCCGTGGGTAGAGATTGTGAGCCACATAATATATAATATCGTATTTCTCTAGGAGTTTTTGGGTATCACGGGCTTGAGTCGCTGGATTGCAGGAAATATATACCAAGTATTCAGGCTTGGCATCCAAAATTTGAGCAATGGATTGGTCACTGAGCCCCGAGCGTGGTGGGTCCACAATCACAATATCTTTATTTTCAAATAGCGAAATATCCATCTTTTCAGCAGCTACTTGGCAAAATGTATAATGTGTTAGGTGATTTTGCGTAGCATTTTTGATTGCAAAATCCATGCTTTTAGACATAATCTCCACTCCGACCACCGACTGAATTAATGACGCCAATCTGATACCGATCGTACCAACTCCCGCATACAAATCAAGTACATTTTTTTCACTAAGTTGTGGTATTTTTTGTAATCTTTCCACCAAATCATCGAGCAATACTGAAAATCCCGGTACGTTGCTCTGAAAAAACATATCAAAATCATATTCGTATAATATATTACCTATTTTCTCAGTGAGTATTGTATTTCCGACTGCATGTTCGATAGTTGTGATACGATTATCCGGGGCTTGCGGATCTGAAAATACAATGAGCAGTCCTTGGATGTTATCACCTAAAAGTGCAATGAGTTCCGCAGATTCAAATGACAAATGCTCAACTTTTACAAACAGGCTCACCACAACTGAGTTTGTATGCCACGAGTAGTTAAGCTGCAGGCTTTTGAGTTGTCGTGCATGTATAGATTTTTGACTCAGCCAGTGCATGATTTTTTGGGCAACAGAGTTTATCGTAGGATGGAGCAATTTACTTCCCTCAACCTTGATTTTTCCCCAATTAGAACCACGTTGATGAAACGCAAGCGATAGCCCATCATCATCTGAAAAAAAGGCAAATTCGACTTTGTTGCGATAGCCGTACTGCTCGGTGGGTGCCATCATTTCAAATACCGGCAACTTGATATCATATTTTTCAAACTCGCCTACTATCCACTCTTTTTTCCAGGTGTTTTCCCAATCGTAGCCCACTATTTGCAAAGGTGAAGTCGAGAGAAAGGCAGCTTCTAGTGGCGCAATACGAGCAGTATGAGCCTGAATAACTTCAAGTACACCGCCGATGCGCAGCCTTTTTTTACGTTTACCAACCTCTACTCGCACTACTTCTTCCGGCAACGCTCCATACACCCCCACCGGCTCACCTGTTTCGAGCACCCCAAGCCCATACCCTCTTTCATGCAGCAAATCAATGGTCACCGCTTCCTCATATGGCGTCTTTTTCTGGATCATATATCCTGATTTGATTTGTAAATATAGGGTTGTCAAAAGATAGACAATTTAAAAAAACAAACATATTTTACCCCCACATGTCTTGGCAGCTTTGGTACGACTCACTTTCTAAACCTATTTGGACTCCACCGGGCCAAACTATCGGTGCGATTTGGAGCGTTATATATCCATTGATCATGGTTGCATTTGTACTCAGCATCATCGCTTTCCGAAAAAAGTGTGTCGATGTTGTATTTATGAGAGTTTTTGGTATCAATATCTTGCTTAATATTGCCTTTACTCCAGTACAATTTGGATTGCAAAATCTGGCATGGGCGACTGCGATTATTTCGACAATGTGGTTGAGCATCGGATATCTGCTCGTTATATCATGGCAAAAAAAGTTGTGGATTATAGGGCTATGTCTTGTACCCTATATGATTTGGGTTACGATAGCTGGGTATCTTCAGTGGTATTTATATCTATATAACTAGAAGCAAAGTTTGAGTTGACAAAAGTAAAAAAAGACTGCAATTTACGTTATATTCGGGGATCGTCTAATGGTAGGACAACAGTTTTTGGTGCTGTTTATCGGGGTTCGAATCCCTGTCCCCGAACCACACGATATTTTATACCGGCAAATGCTGCTTTTTTTGTATCCAAATTATGGTTACTTTTGATTTTGCATTTCCAAATACACGGCATACCAGTCAGTTTGGATACGTCCCTGAGCAGTTTTTAGCGATATCGTACCATTACAGACAATTTTATGAAGATAATTTTCGACTTTGTCTTTTTCTCTAAACCCCGGACGAGGATCTTGCGGTTCTGGCCAGAGATTTTCTAAGTCGTTGTTGCCACCAAGTTCGAGTGAGACAAAGTGATCGACTTCGTAGGTAGTTGAGTCAGCCGGGCGCTCAGTGTTGTAGCGAGCATACACTTGCTTTTTTTCAATTTCTGGGACATTGCGGACACGCCCTGAATACCCTGGTTCGCACACATCTGCCTCGGTGATATTGGTGTAGATGTGCCCTGGAGTCAACGTAGGATCGGGATAGCTACCTACTGGACCTTGCTTGCCTTCAGCAGTGGCAGTACTTGGTGTAGATGATGACGCCGATCCTGGCAAAGAGAATGTAAGCGCCCTCGATTGATCGGTACTCACCAATACGATTATCAATAATATAATAATTACGGCAGTTATAGCAACAAACCAAAAAATGTGACGAGTTGAGTGAGGCGTATGCTCTGCTGAATGATACTCATGCATATCAGCATCCTAAATGGACCGTCAGTATTTGTCTAGCTCACTACTTCCAGACCAAACTGCCTGGATCTTAATAATATTATTACGCCTTAAACTATTTATAATCGCCATCCAGCCACGACTGCATCTGCGCGATTTCCCTCGCTTGATCGATGATGATATTTTGGGCAAAAATTTTGGTCTCAGGACGGATACCAGAAATTGTGAGGACTTTTTTTGCCATATCAACTGCACCTTGATGGTGAGCAATCATATCTTGAAGCCAGCGTTTCTCAACCATTTTTTGATCCAGGTTTGCACTGTTGCGCATCATTTTCATGTAGGCATTGCCATCAACCCAGTCTTTGCCATACCAGGATTTATACCACTGTTTCATCTGACTAATTTCACTGGTTTGCCCTGACACGATAGAGCTCAAAAGCGTTTTTAGTTTTTCATTTTGCGTAGTTTTTAGCAAACTGTTACTGCTATCGACCGCTTCTTGGTGATGCGGAATCATGCCCGATATAAAATTTTGCTCACTAGTCACCATCATTGCCATATCCATTTTCATCACTTCGTCACTTCCCATCATAGCGCCACCCATCATTGATCCATCCATATTCATACAACCCCCGCTCATCGTATGACTGCCATCGGGACAATTATTGGATTTTTGAGACATCATTGGCGCACTCTGCAATACTTTTGAATTTGGCTTATAAGCAACATATCCTGCAAATACTAAAAATAATGCGAATATCGAAAATACAATAATGGTAGTTGTACGTGACATATTATTAACCTAGGGGGTAGGTTTAATGTTGTCAACTGTTTTCAAAACAAAAACTTTTCGACGCGCTCCTTCATGTCTTTTTCCACTTCCTCGAGTGTATGCCCATACTTGGCTTTGGTCAGATCGATTAGTTCTTGCTTGAAGTTGACGTCTATATTTTGAGAGAGCGCTGGTGGAGCAATATTAAATGGTGTAGTGCGTTGCCCGTCAGCAAGTACAATTGCATTGCAGGTAAATCGCTCAGGGTTTTGCAAGTCAAATGCAGTCAACGTTGGGGCAAACTCTTTGACAAGGAGCTCAGCATCCTCTGCGCCAGTGCGAAAAATAAACTTTGAGGCACAATTTGCCATAATCGAGTCCTTGATGCGCTCATCGCCATTTTTGATGACCTGCTTGACAAACTGGTGAGCCAGCACAAATCCGACTTTGTATTTACGAATTTCCTCCAGGGCTTTTGGAATAGCGTCAAACAAAAAGTTTTGCATCTCATCAATGTACACAAAAAATGGAGGACGATCAGCAGCAAGGATAGGCGTGGTTGATCCGTCGGTGTTGTACTTAAGTCCATCGTTGCGCCCCATGCCCGCCATAAGAAGATTTCCAATGATTACCATGCCGATAAGATAGGCACTTGTCTCGCCGATCATTCCCTTTTCGAGTTTGAGGAGTATGATTTTCTTGTTGTCCATCGCCTCACGAAAATTGATTGCACTTTTTTGCTGACCGATCATGGGACGGATAAAGTCATTGTTTACAAATGGTGACAGTTTGGACGTGATATAGGGCACCATATTTTCGAGTGACGCATCACCTCCTGCTTTTTGCGCCTCCTTTTCCCAAAAATCCACCACTTGCTGTTCATCGCACATCGCCAGTTTAAACGTGCGATACTCCTCATCCGAGAGTACTTTTGCTATTTCCATCAAGGTCGAGCCACTGGCTTCATGAGACATCACCAAGCGCATCGCGTTTTTCATATAACTCTCAAACATCGGACCACCGGTAGTTTTGAGGTCGTATAGTTTGTCCCAGATTGAAAATAGGGTATCAATCACAATCGTGCGCTGCGTTGGCTTGAGACGATCATACTCGAGCATGTTGAGACCCATCGGGCGATCCGTAAATGCCGGTGAAAAGATAATCACATCGTCTCGGCGGTGCTTTGGCATGCGCAGCAGCACATCGTCTACCGTTTCTCCGTGAGGATCGACCACACAGACGCCATTGCCTTTTTCGATATCCTGCAAGATCAAATTGGTAAGAAATACTGATTTACCGCTACCGGAACCACCGAGGGTGTACATGTGGCGAAACCGATCTTCACGCGACATATATACATCTTGTTCCTGCATGCCCGACTTGGCTTTCCCGATAAACACAGTATCCTCAGTTGGCGCTACCAGTCCAAGCGGGATTGCAGGACGTTTGGCAGGCAACCAGTCTATAAATGGATTTTGAACATGAAATCCGGGTATATGCCACAACGAGTTGATTTCCTCTGTATTGAGTATCATTTTGCCCGACATTGTCCCGGCGCGCGTCGTAAACTCGTAAATTCCTTTTTTTTGCGACACACTTTTTTTCTTAAGTCCATTAAATGGTCGAATATCATAAATCTGAAACACCGGCAGTATTGTGGAGACAATTTGCTCGGCTCGAATGGCATTTTGTGCAGCACCCACTACACGGATTATGACTTTAAATCCAGGTCGCGATGCTTTTTCCTC
>JAYUUP010000028.1:0-5099 GCA_043754825.1 bacterium
ACGATACAGCAGCCATATTTTTTGTCCAAATGGGATAGATTTCCACGCAGGATCAAAGGCCAACTCAGGACGCCGAAAAAATTGAATGAGTGAAAAAAGCAGGGATTGCACCCTCCAGATTTGGATTAGTTTTGAGGTGTTGTCAAAAATGATACCTCGTGACGACTATTTTTTATTTTTCTCACTTTCTTCTCCGATTATCTTGTCAACTATGCCGTATGCAAGTGATATTTTTGCATCCATGTAGTTGTCTCGGTCGATATCTTTTTCGATTTTTTCCTCAGTTTGACCAGTGCGCTGCGCCATAAACTCGATCATTTCTTTTTTGACTTTTTTGCCGTGATTGACCGCGATTTCCATATCGCTAATTTGCCCCCGTGCACCTCCGAGTGGCTGGTGTATCATAATCTCGGCGTGTGGCAAGATAAAGCGCTTGCCTTTGTGCCCTGCTGCCATGATAGTCGACGCAGCACTAGCTGCCATACCCACACATACCGTAGATACATCAGGCTTGATGAGGTTCATGGTATCTATGATAGACCACATACTTGTCATGCTGCCACCAGGGCTGTTGACGTAGATGGTGATATCTTTGGTAGGGTCTTCACTGGCAAGAAAAAGCAGCTGAGCTACCACGGCGCTAGCGAGATTGTCATCGATCGGTTCAGCAAGCATGATAATACGCTCATCGAGCAGTCGTGAATAAATATCCATCGCGCGCTCACCATCGGGGCTACGCTTAATTACCATAGGGACTAAAGGCATGAAATAAGTGTAGTTTTTCAAATACATTTTGTCAACCTGCTGCATAGATTGCCAATCTTGATAGCCATAAAAAAACCAGCTTTTTAGGCCGGTTGGTATATTAAATTCAGTATATTTTAATATCAAATTTTTCTTTTAGCTGATTGCAAAGCAACCTTCTATCTGCTTTAGACTCAATATGAGACAGTAATAGATTGAAGAAATCAGGGTGATCGCTAAGTATTGGCTTGAGGGGTGAGTCCAGTGACATGAGCCCCGATACATTTATTATGCATTTAGTGACACGATAATACATAATTTTCAGAGAGTGAGTATAGCCGCCAATCTGCATAGTTATCGCAAACTCCAATCGTACTTGAGAGCTGGATATTGCTATTTTTACATCAAACTTTGAGATATCGTTGCAAATCTCGATTTTGACGAATACTCCACCTTTAATTTGAGTTTGAAAAATACACTCTTTAAATGGAGTGCGTCCCATACCCATTTGATAAAAAATATCTGACGCTTCCACACTCAGTTTTGTCCAATCTGTCTCAGTTGGCCTTCTCAGGATGTCAGAATGAAAAGATTTTATTGGCATACCAAGACTCCTTTCTACTTGTAATAGTAGACATATGACTTAGCATATAAAACGTATCTAGACAATAAAAAAAATCGCGTGTTGCGAAAAATAAAAGTCTGGTGCTCGATGAGGGAGTTGAACCCCCGACATCTTCCACGTCAAGGAAGCGCTCTACCGCTGAGCTAATCGAGCTACGAGCTCATAATTTCATAGGTGGTACGGATTGTCAAACCACTGCATAAAATACTGATTATTTTTACAATAAATTGAATAATCCAGTTTTATCCATAATACACAGAGCTGATAGTTGGGTGCGGTTCCAAATACGTTGCCGGCGGGCGTATTGGATGATTTGGGTGGTGAGCAGTGCTTGCCAGTCGTTTTCAGCGATCAGTCCGTGCAAGTACATCCCGATAGTGCGATACTCAAGACCGAGCTCACACAGCCGTGATAGTGGCAGCTGTAAATTTTCAACTTCTTCAATCATGCCTTCTGTGATGCGACTCTCAACTCGGGCTTTGATTTTTGACTTACCGAGCTTTGCATCAACCACTTTTTCAAATACAATTGTCTGCTCAAACTGCGTATAATCTACTAATTTTCTGTCAGCATTTCCAAATGTTTGGCGTAAAATTGCAGCAACTAGACGTCGTGGATTGTGAGTATCACTCGGGTTTAAGGTGGGTATCCCCAGGTGATTGGCTATTTGCTGTAGTTGAAATGTGGTTCGTTTTTCAAGGCGGTATTGATACTCTGCTCTCCGGGGATCAGCGATTGAAATAGGATATTGTTCGATCAGAGCTTTGGCATATAATCCTGTACCCCCGACTGCGATTATGGTCTCAACTGACTGAGGTAATCGAGCGGTCAACTGAGTCCAAGCGTGCAAAAAGTTGCTAAGAGTAAAACGGGTATTTGGATCGATAAAATCTGTGAGAAAATGGGGGATGTCTTGATACACAAATATATCTACAAATCTTTCAAACAATTCACTCATCATGTGCTTCGAGTACTCGCTAACATTTCGACTCATCCAATGCCCCTCAACTTTGCCTGATCCGATGGTGAGTTTTTGATAAATTTGGCGCGAATCGATGTTGATGATGACGGTATTGGCGAGTAATTTGGCTACCTCGACTGCCAAGTCACTCTTGCCGCTCGCAGTTTGCCCGACAAGCACAATCAATCGTGTCATGACAAGAAGTTATTGGTTACAGGCGTCTTGGGTAACGCTTTTGATACAATCATTCCACAAGATGAGGCTGGAGCGAGGCGGATTGGCGATGGCTTCAGGGATATAGTTGAGGTCTATTTTTTCTTGAGTTGGTTCGATGGATGCGGTATTGAGGACGCGCTCACCTTCGATTTTTTTGTTGGTGTAGTTTCGTTTGGCGACTTTGAGACGATACGTTTGTGACGAGAGATAACTACCGGATGTTTTGAGCTCAGCGAGTGTCTGTTGGAGTATATCAATTTCTTGTTTGGTTTGGATGTAGCTGATACGTTCTTGCTGGTAGCGATGCAGTTGAAAGCAAATACCGACTGCAAATCCGACAAACATCACGTGGATAATCACGACAAAAAATGGGGTATGCAGTATGCTGGTAACATCAATTTTCTTCATAGCGGAGTACGGTTTGAATGCGGCGAGTAACTTCATTTTTATCCAAAATAGCGAGCAATTCAAATGGAGATGGTGATTGTCGCATCCCTGAAATCGCGACACGCAGCGGGTGAAGACAGGCTCCAGTATCGCGACCCGTAAGGCGTATCCAGTCTTTGAGGACTTGTTCCCAGACGGTGCTAATTTGGACAAACTTGCCTTTGATAGCACTGGTAGTGATATTTTTGGTCACTATTGCATTGAGCATCTCAGTTTGCAGTGACAAGATACTCGTTGCCTCTGGTGCCGCAAAAAAGGGCACAATTACCTCATTTAAAATAGCACTCAAATGCTCTTTTGACTCGGCTGTAGTGCTTTTTTTCCAGGTTATCTCACGATCTGCGGGACGTATCCAGTTGATAACCGATGCTGAATCACTTCCAAAATCAAGCAGTGTTGCCGCTCGTTCCTTGTCTAGCATCCACGCTGCATAACTCTCTGCCATATATACACTCGGTGGAGCAAACGGAACAGAGAGAGCTGCAGCTGCTGTATTATATCTCACAAATGACTCAGGATCGAGTCGAAAAAAATCACTCAGACTCACCCACTCATACACCGCATATTCTCCACTATTCTCAATGGTCACAAAGTACGGTTGGAGCAACTCTTTCGAAACCATATACAACCGTATCTCAGCATATTGCAACTCATGATTTGGCTCAAAAACAACCTGATTATTGGTGGCGATTTCTAGTTCGGTCGCAGTCAGTGTATTTGCTGCAAGTTCAGGTATTCGGTAGGTTGTTAGCTCTGCATTTTTGATGACTTGCACAAACAGTTCAGCGTGATTTTGAGATAAAAAATAGAGTTTTTTCGGTGCGACTACGTTATTTTTAGCTTTTAAGGTAAGCGCTGACTCTACAAATTCCGCAACGGTCAGCATTTTGAGGTATTCACGGTTGTACCAGGTCAGTTTTTCTAGACTAAATCGGGCTGGCGATACACTCAATTTTTCAAGCGAAAACTCTGCAGCGATATTATTGATAAGTTTGGTCAGACGAGCTGGTTGATCGAGTGTGACAAAATCTTCTTCCTGCAAGTATAGCTCCTGCTCAGTACCTGGATTCCAGCCCAAAAACGCGAGGTAGTTGATAATTGCTTCCGGCATAAATCCAGCATCGAGATAGTGCTCGATATTGACATTTCCATCGCGCTTGGACATTTTTTTGGTTCCCGTTTCACTCAAAATAAACGGCAAATGCAAATATTCGGGCACCGTTCCCCAATAATCCTCAAACATCACCGTATGCTTGGGCAAAGATGGATACCATTCTTGGGCGCGAATTACCAGTGAGGTTTGCATCAAGTGATCATCGATGACATGCGCCAGGTGATACGTGGGGTATCCATCGGACTTGAGAATTACAAAATCTTCTTCCAGCGACAAATCAAACTCACTCTGTCCGAGCAAATTATCACGCACAATTATGGTTTTATCACGCTGCAATCGGTATCTCAATGTTGGTTTTCGTTCATCTTGGAGTGCTGTTTCCACCGATGCCAACAGGTCAATGGGTGAGTATTTTTCCTGGCAAATCCGTGCATAGTTTATGGGTGCCCGCGTCGCCTGCTTGATAGATTGCAGTTCGTCGATCTCCTCTTTGGTCAAATAACACCAGTACGCCAGGTTTTTCTCAATCATCTTTTGGGCGTGTTCGTGATATAGTGAGAGTCGTTCAGATTGGATGTATGGACCCATATTTCCACTTTGATAGACTCCGTAAAACGCATCTTTTTCGCCCACTGGGGCATTGGTGACGCCTTCGTCTGGCTGGAGTCCGAGCTTGGCAAGTGAGTCAAGGAGTGATCCAACCGCGCCTACTTGGAGTCGATTGCGGTCAGTATCCTCGAGACGAAGATACCATACGCCTTTATTTATCTGAGCAAAAAGTTTCGTGAAAAGCACAGTCCTCGCCGTTCCAAAGTGCAAATATCCTGTGGGTGACGGGGCTTGGCGCGTGCGAAATGATGCCATAATCAGTTTCAAGGTTTGGGCGAGATTGAAATGATTGTCAAATTCACTGAAATGCTAATTTTTTATTATCACCCTTGGACTTGACTCGGGGTATGACAGAATAAAGGCCCGCATCAATTTAATTCACT
>JAYUUP010000029.1:0-5099 GCA_043754825.1 bacterium
CCTGAGTTTGGTATGTCACTGCTTGCACAATTTTCATCACTGCCTGGATATGCAGAGCGTTATGAATACTTGGTAGAAATCGGACGTACACTTATGCCATTGACGTCAGCAGAAAAAACCGAGCTCAATACTATCTCAGGTTGCACTAGCAAAGTATGGTGCGTGGCTCAGTTGGAAAATAGTAATATCGTGCGTATTCGGGCTGAGTCGCGTTCGCAGATTATCAATGGCATGCTCGCTTTGCTTGTGGATGAATTGGACGGCTTAACTCCGTTGCGAATATTGGCTTTTGATGAAAAAAAACTAATACAGGCTGGCGTGTTTGCCGTACTCACCCCCACCCGTGCCAATGGACTCTCGGCGGTGTTGCGATATCTTAAAATCACCGCCACAGTGTATCATCATCAAAACAATAACGAACGAGTATAATTTCCAAAAAAGCCGGTAATTCCATACTGCCAACGGTACAATCCTTCATCTTGCAGGCATTTTTGCAGATCTCTCACATTTTGACTCGCCACACCAGCACTCCAACCACCTGCCCATTGCTTGAGAATTTGACAGCGATTTGTTACCGTACTGACACTATTTTTACCTCGAACTTGTGCTAGTTTGCTACTGGTGTACGGTCCAAAATATCCGGTGTACCCATTTTGCCAATCATACACCCCCGACAATTTGAGGCATACTTGGAGGCGAAGTACTTGCTCAGCATTTGAAGCAGCACTCCACTGTTTGCCAAATAAACCTGGGCATTCTGTATCAGCTACTCCACTATTGTTTGTCGATAGAAAAGTTTGGTTGAGGTATTTTTGATTGCATCCAATAGTATACGTTCCAATACATTGTTTCAGGCGTTCACAATCAAACTGATACCCATCTATTTTGAAAGGGCAATTTTTTATTTCCCAGGATAAGTGAACATGCCAATCATCGGAACTGAGATGACAATCCGGCGTATCAAACACACCTTTACCGGTAGTTTTGCCGAGATAATCACCTTGTTTGACTTGTTTTTGATCGCCTTTTTTTGCTAAACCTACACTCTGATTATTCAAATGCACCAATCTTAAAATATCGCCAGACGCAGTCTCAAGTGACACATACGTCGCGTTTCCTGCATTACACCCTTTGGTTACCAATCCATCTGCCGGGGCATAAATACTGGTTTGCGTGTTACTCGGTGCATAAAAATCAAATGCGAGCCCCCAGCTATCGTTGTGCACCCCATAGTTGTCACGCCATGGATACGCAGTGCTGTTCCAGACTTGATCTGATGAAAATGGCATACGATACACCGGGTCAGCTGCAGATACCGAATATGAATATAGGGTAACCAATACCGATACGATAATGAGCGCTTTTTCCAATAGATACCGCATGTTTACAATAGTGAAAATGTGTAGTATTCGGTGCGATATGTCAACCAATTGGTCTGTAGGTCAAGCCGGTGAACTTACCGTATCTGAGCATTATCGCAAGCAAGGATATAGTATTATCGCTGAAAATTATCAATACTATAGTCTCGGTCGGGGTCGAAAAGGCGAGATTGACCTTATTGCAATTAAATCAAATAGTATATGCTTTGTTGAGGTTAAAACGCGCACCAACACTCGCTTTGGGCATGCTCTGGAGCAAATTAGTAGGCAAAAACTGCATACACTCCAAGGTGCCATCAAGTTTTTTTTGTTGAAGCATCCTCAGTATCACCAGCTTTTTCCGCAAATTGATGTTGCGACTATCCAAAGTGGAATACTCACAATTACACCAAATATAACTGGATAATTAATGCATTCACCAGATATTTTTAGTAGTTCCAATCATTTGACAATACACAAAAATTAAGTAATACCAAAGGTACAAATGAAACTTTTATTGATTATGCGCTCATTGTTTTCGATCTCACGGTTAATCGTTGTCTGTACCATACTTGCAAGCAGCACGCTCTTTTCCGTGTCAAATATTTTTGCTGAAAATTCAGGATCAGGACTTGGTTCAAGTTCAGTCTGTAGCACTCAAACTGGCTCCGGTAGCAGCCTCCCCTGCACAACCTCATCATCATCCTCAAAATCTGTGATAGCACCGAATCTCACGCTGTCTGTGGCACCTTTTCAATCAAGTTTTACACCTCGCTGGACCGCAATTGCCACCAATCCAAACTCGTTTGCCGTATATACTACTGTTACTATTGATTATACCATGGATCTTTCTAACATAGTCGTATCAAACTCAGCCTGTACAATCAGCACTGCACTACATACCCTTAGTTGCCCACTGCTACTGCCACCATCTGGATCAGTATCATTTTTTTATGATTCTCACATCGATGAGATTTGTACGATAACTAACCGCGGTATATTGCGTTTTGATCAAAATCAGGACTCCATAATTACCACCACCGAAGCACTCAATATTATTTTAAGCGATAATCCGGCCACTGCGCCATTTGATGCCACAACATATCTAAATACTGATTTGTGTGAGGACGAGACACCATCTCCAACTTCTTCGTCAAGCAGTGTTAGTAGCGCTCAGTCTAGCAGCGTATCATCCACACAGACGAGTTCCCAAAATACAATCCCAAGTTCATCCGTATCATCGAGTGCAGCATCTTCTCAATCCAAAATTGTACCACCAACTGCTATCTTGACTGCCAAGGCTCAACGCGACTACAATAAACCAATCTGGGAATTTGATATTTTTAACACTAACCCAGTGCCGTTACAAATCATTGTGGATGTAGATTTTTCTGCTGATACCCTCGATGGATACAACAACCCCACCCACTGTCAAAAGCTAGCCGGCAAAAATGTACTCCGCTGTGACTGGTTGATCACCACAGGTAGCGCGACAGAATCCTGGAAAGGACACTTTCTCAACAACTACGACACGACACTTGCCCCTGGCGCCTGCCAAACAACCCATCGCGCCACTATATACTGGGATCAAAACGGTAATGGTATTATTGATCCTATCGAATTTAACTCAAATATAGTTCTCAGTGACGATCCAAAAACACCCCTTGTCTTTGATGCTTCGACTTTTGTAAATTACCGCTGTTCATCTTCTTCTAGTGTAAACTCAAGTTCATCTACAAGTAGCACTAATTCGTCAAATAATAATAATTCTTCGATGAGTTCTGCCAATTCCTCAAATAGTAACACTTCAACAAGCACCAATAACTCAGGTGGAGGAAACAACTCCAATAGTTCACAGTCATCAAATTCCTCAAGCGGTGGCGCAAACTCATCGTCATCATCCAGCAAATCATCCTCAAGTAGTTTTTCTGAGCAAGTCCTTGGATATCAGTCATCTGCATCTTCAAAACCAACTTCTTCAAAATCATCGGTATTTTCCGAAAAGGTACTGGGTTATCAAGACTCAAACAAGCTGGTTACCACTGGTTCAAATCTAACGGCAATTATTATCTTTGCGAGTATTTTGACTGGATTAGCACTCGTTGCAACGAGCATATTGCGAAAAAATAACCACTAACGAAAGTCAGCAGTGACATAGTTTCCCGCGATACCAAAGCCAACAACTGTGTTATCCCCCAAAAGTACCTCGCGATGACCAGCACTAGCAACCCATAAGTCCACGATATGTTGCGGGTCAAAGTTTTGCACCATTGCTAGATTTTCTGAGTCGCAACTTGTATCGAAATCTATACAACGTTCAGGAGGCGTACTGCCATATCCATAATGCGTAAAATCTCCGGTCTCACTCATCCAGGTCGAGTAATTGCACGCAACACTGGTCAATATCTTATCTATACTAATTGAGGGCTTGTTGTTTTGAATGCGAAATTTATTGATCGCTACCAATAGTCCTGTATGTAATGCAGTATCGCATTGGCTTAATTGTATCGTTTTTTTTGCTACAACTACAGCTGTTTTAGTAGTTACAGGTGCTGGAGATGTTGGTACATCTACCGGTGGCTGTTTATTCGCTAGAGCAATAGGTTGGATTTGTGCAACCAACACCGGCTCGGTGACTGCGGATGACACTTGAGTCAAACCTATACTTGATAATGTGGAGGCGCTCGACTCACTAACGATCAAACTTGAAACGCTACTGGAAATGGCTGGCTCAGCTGCTATGGCACGTGTTATGTTTGGAGGTATAGCAAGGTCGGCGTAAATATACATGGCACTAGCAACAACACATAGAGTAACCCCTAGAATCATACCAAGCACGATATACCAAGATTTTTGTTTATTTTTGTGTAGCGCCATACGGCCTTTTACATAGTATATCCTTTAAAACTAGTGTTGGCAAATTAACGTACGGTATAACTGCCCGAAAGCTCGCCGATTTTGACCAACACTCCATATTGACTCCAATAATCACTCGAAAAAACATGATAGGTTATACAAAACTGGGTGACCAGTATCACGTTTGCAATTATCAACAATACTCCAATTGCCGTCTCCACCGATGAACCAGTGACAAATAATCGTAGTCCTGATCTCATTTTAGCGGGATAGAAAAGTGGAATACCCTCTTTGGTCACAAAATCGCCCACTAAATGCAATGCATAACCAAGTCCAAGCAAATAAAACACTTGGCTACGCAACACTTCGACTCGCCCTACCCAGACTATCAAAATTAAAAAGGTAATTAACGTCCAAGAAAATATAAATTCGACGAGTTTAAGCTGTTTTTTACTGAAAAATCCGAGAGTAGCCGTATCCAGATCGTGAATTCGCTGACGGATAATCTTGTGCAAAAAGTACACTCCCATCGCTGATACAATTGCAAATACCCAAATTGCCCACTCAGTTTGGTGAAGAACATAAAAAAATATAGTGCAGATACTGGCTAGTCCGAGCAGAGAGTGAGTAAATCCACGATGCTTGAACACCCGCCCGATGACAGGTACTAACTGCGACATCTCGCTCTTAGGGTGATCAATATCCGGCAAAAGTGAGGCGACCACTACCAGCAGTATAAAAGGGAGAAAAAATGGCTTTTCAAAATAGAGCGACCCAGCAAAGACCGCTGCAGTAGCAAGGGTAACGTGATTTATAGCGAGCATTATTGGTAATACTAGCAAATAGAGAAACTGATTGTCAATAAACAACAAGTTAAATCACCGC